>JBMCTC010000008.1:0-31059 GCA_048624115.1 Spirochaetota bacterium | reverse complement strand
CCAGGTTCGTTAGTCGATCCGAGGTGGATGAGGCCGCTCGCGAGGCGCTTGCGGCTCGCGTTCTCGAGATCGCTCTCGACACCCATTTGTGTGTTTGTACTGCAGAGAGCTGCACCGGTGGGCTCCTTGGGGCAGCGCTGACCGCGATCGCTGGGAGTTCTCGGAGCTTTGTTGGCGGGCTTGTTGCCTACTCGAACGAGATCAAGAGAGATTTGCTTGGCGTTCGGGCAGAAACGCTCGAACGAGACGGCGCGGTGAGTGAGGCGTGCGTGATCGAAATGGCTACTGCGGCCGCAGCACTGTTTGGCGCCGAAGTAGCAGTGTCGGTTTCGGGCATCGCGGGACCCGGCGGGGGCACACCCGAAAAGCCGGTGGGAACCGTGTGGATTGGGATTAGCTCGCGCGGCGAGGTTTCGGCCTATCATCACCTCTTTACCGGTGATCGTCGGTCGGTTCGTATTGCCTCGGTGGACGCGGCTTTAAGGCACGTGATTGAGAAATTGGAGTTGGGTTGACAGGTTCTGTTTGCAGGGCTATATTCACATTACCTGAAAAGGACTCCCCAAAAACGTAGTAATCGTTTGGCTGAACAGTCAGCAAGCGACAGCCCTTTGTCCGGCCTCTTCTGCCCATGCGGAGAATTCAAAGACGGAGTATTCACAAGTGACATCCTCGAACGACCAGCACACATTCGACCTCGACGGCAATGAGCAGCCGACTGTTGCGAGCGAAGGCGCCGCCGAGGCGGCGGGATCCAGCCCTAGCGAGAAGAACGGGAGCTCAGGTAAGAAGGTTGTAGCCCGCCGCAAAAAGGTGCAGCTTATCAAGGACAGCGCAAATGGCGGTGGAGAACCGAACGGTGATGCAAACGCGGACCCTGCGACCGGTTCAACCGATAACAACAGCGGTGACTCCGGCTCTGCCGATACCTCGCCGAGCGGTGAGCAACCCTCGAGCGAATCGTCCTCTGCCTCAAACGAATCCGATAATGGAGGCGGCGGAAATCAAAAGGGCTCGCGCCGTAAGCGCTCGGGCAGATCGAGCAAGAAGGGTTCCGGTGAAGACGGGGGAAGTCCCGACGAACGCGCGAAGAGAGAACACACGCCGAACAGTTCGGATAAAACCCTTAGCATAAACGATCTCAGTCGCATGAACATGCGCGACCTCCGTGGAATCGCGACCAGGCTGGGCATTAGCCAGGACAACCTGCTGAGTCTCAAGAAGCAGGAAGTCATTTTCGCAATCCTCAAGGCTCACACCGAGCGCAACGGCAGCATTTACGCCTATGGCTCTCTCGAGATACTACCCGATGGCTATGGATTCCTGCGTAGCCCGCAGAACTCGTATCTCTCGGGACCAGATGACATCTACATCTCCCCGAGCCAAATCCGACTCTTCAACCTCAAGACCGGCGACACCGTTTACGGACAAATCCGACCCCCTAAGGAAGGAGAGCGGTTCTTCGCGATGCTTCGCGTAGAGAGTGTGAACCACGATAGTCCGTCAGTTGCCCAAACCCGAATCCCATTTGACAACCTTACGCCGCTCTATCCAGACGAGCGTCTAAACATGGAGATGCGCTCCGGCGATCCCGCCACGAGAATGATCAATCTCTTCTGTCCGATTGGAAAAGGGCAGCGTGGGCTCATCGTCTCTCCCCCGCGAACGGGAAAGACAATACTTCTGCAAAAGATAGCGAACGCGATCACAGAGAATCAGCCTGAGGTCTATCTGATCGTTCTTCTCATTGACGAGCGACCGGAGGAAGTCACGGACATGGAGCGAAACGTGGACGCCGAGGTCATTAGCTCGACCTTCGACGAACAGGCAACGCGGCATGTTCAGGTCGCGGAGATGGTTCTCGAGAAGGCTCGACGACTCGTTGAGCACCGGAAGGACGTAGTCATTCTCCTCGACTCAATAACGCGACTTGCTCGTGCATACAATCAAACGGTCCCGACATCCGGGAAGATTCTCTCGGGTGGTGTTGACTCGAACGCGCTGCACAAGCCGAAGCGCTTCTTCGGCGCAGCGCGAAATATCGAAGATGGCGGCAGTTTGACGATTGTCGCCACGGCGCTGATCGAGACCGGTAGCCGAATGGATGAGGTTATCTTCGAGGAGTTCAAAGGCACCGGAAACATGGAGATCAACCTTGACCGGAAGCTGAGCGATCGTCGCCTCTTTCCCGCGATCAATATCAAGAAGTCGGGTACGCGGCGTGAGGATCTCCTGCTATCGGAAGAAGAGCTGCAGAAAATGTGGATTCTTCGAAAGGTGATCAATCCAATGGATGATGTTGAGATCATCGAGCTCTTGATCGAGAGAATGCGAAAGACCAAGACTAACGACGCGTTCATGCGATCCATGAACACGAGTTCCGTCTCGGAGTAGTCGGTTCGGTCAATTGACGATCGCCAAAAAGATTCGTTATGTTCCTAACACGTCAAAAAGGGGGGCGTTGTGAAAAAGGATATTCATCCAAACTATCGGGAAGTTGTCTTTAAAGATGGTGCCTCTGGAACCTTGTTTCTCACCCGCTCAACGGTCGAAACCAAGGAAACCGTAGAGTACGAAGGTAAGACCTATCCGCTCTTCCAGGTGGAGGTTTCCAGTGCAAGTCATCCCTTCTATACCGGTAAACAGCAGATTGTAGACACCACGGGACGCGTCGAGCGGTTCCGAAAGCGGTACAATCTCAAGTCCAAGTAGGACGATTTCACGATCAGAAAAGGGGACGCGTCGGCGTCCCTTTTTTTATCGACTTCCACCAGTACCAGGCCCCCAAGAGTGCAAAGAAAACTAAAATTGAGACGGGGAGGTAATCGCCCCATAAGAGATAGATCGTCGGCGTTTCCGAGACATAGACCGGAACGTCTATCGTAAGTGTCGCTTGCTCGAACATAGGGAGGGACGCGATCTCGCGGCCCCATGGATCGAGGACCGTGGTGTACCCGGCATTTGTCGATCGGACGAGTGTTCTGCGTGACTCGACCGAGCGGAATCGTGAGGCGACAAAGTGTTGGGTTTGAGCGGAATTGGTCCGGCTCCAGGCGTTGTTAGTCAGATTAACGAGGAGATCGGCGCCGTTGTGGACAAAGCCTGCGGTAACCCGGGCAAAGCCATCTTCGAAGCAGATCGGCGTTCCGATCTGAATCTCTCGACCGTTCTCTCCTCGGACTGTAAAGAGCTCGTAACCCGGTCCTGCACTCCACGTCGAGGAGAGCCCCACCACTTCGCGAAAGAAAGCTCGGACGACCTCAATGTCCCAAAACGGGATTGTCTCTGCAAAGGGAACCAGCTGCTGTTTTCCGTACCACGTGCCCACCAGACCCTCGCGTTCCAAAAGGAGGGCCGCGTTATAGTACTCGTCGCGGTCGCGGTCGTAGTGTGGCGCGCCCGTCAGGAGAGGGGCCGGTAGGTCTTGGAGAAACGGCAGGAAAGGCGCCGAGCGGGGGTTTGTCTGAAACCACTCTCTGCTTTCTGCGTAGAGGTAGCGCAAGCTGGTCTCGCTCCACACGATGAGATCGATGTCTGTGTCTGATGCTTCTACAGCGCGGCGCGTTGTCTCTTGGATCTGTGCAAGAGCCCCACTCGGATCGCTCGTGTTCCATGTATCGACGTTCTGCTGGACCAGTGTCATCGTAAGTTGATCGCGAATAGGGATTTCATCCGAGAGCCGCGCTACCCCATAGATCAGCGAAACGAGCACGAGTAGTGCGACCATCGCCGCATGGCGGACGGTAACCGACACGAGAGCAACCTCGCGCCGGTCGAGCAAAAACTCAGCGAGTACGGCGTTGCAGTAGACAACCATGAGCGAGAGGATCCAAACGCCGGTCACGTCGGCTATCTGGATGAGCGGGAGGACCGAGTTGAATGGGTACCCCGCGAGACCCCAAGGGTAGCCGAGGAAACCGACGCTCTTTAGGTATTCATAGCCGGTCCACATGAGCGCGAAGAGCGGTGCGCGCATCGATCGCCCAGATCTGAGTACCAACCAGAGAAATCCGCCGAGCAGAAAGTTGTACGCGGTGTATCCGAGAGCGGTTCCGCCAATGGTCCACACCGAGTAGTCCTCGAAGAACATGAGCCAGAAGTTTGAGAGGATCGTGGATAAGAGGCCGAACAACGCGCCCAAACGTGCTGCCGAGCGCCACGAGCTGGTTCGCCGTAGCGCGATGTAGAGCGGTACGAGCGCAATAAGAGCAACGAGAGGGTTGCCAAAGAGAAAGAGCTCGTTTGGTAATGCCAACGCGAAGAGTACGGAAGATGTGATGATGAGAAGGACACGGTTTCTGAACACCGGCCAATGATAGCAAAAAGGGAGTTCCTCGACGAGCCATTGGGTCGTCCTGAGCAAGAACGGTGCTTTCATTGCAATTGCCGTAACTACAACTATAATGGCGGGAAGAGGGATTCATGGGAGAAGTCGGCTCGTATCACCAGCACGAATACGACGAACAACCTTCAGTAGTACGTCACGCTCGCGGTGTCATCAACGCCATGGGCGCATACACCGAGGCAACTCGGGGTGTGGTGCTCCTGTTTGGTACCAACTATGAAGCCTCGGTGTCGCTTAGTCGTCGAAGCGACGGCTCAATGCGAATCTACTCAGTCGACCTTGACGAGCGTCAGCGTACGAGTGCGTCCGCTCTCCGATTTCGCCCCGACCAGCGCTTTGCCGGCATAGCCAAGGGGGTGCTTCAGCGGCTCCGTGTGCTTGGGTATGAGATAGGTGGGCTAAACGCGACTATCACCAGTACCATTCCTTCCGGGAGTGGCTTTGCTGCCTCCCAGGCAATCGGTGTTGCCTTCGCGAGGTCGGCCTCGGCGCTTTTTGGTAGGGAGCTTTCAAATTGGGAGGCCGCGGAGGTAGCCTTTCACGCCGAACGACGCTTTCTTCAGATTCACGTCGGCTTCGCGAGTTTTCTCGGCGCTGCGTTCGGCGAGCCTGGCAAGCTCACGCTGCTAGATATGAACGAACTGACAACAGAGAACCTCGACGTACCGGTCGCTAATCACTGCTTTTACGTGATCACCACGGACGCGCCGGCGGCCCTGAGTGCGTCGGATGAATGGCACCGCGACGAGCGCTGCGAGGAGTGCCTGCAGACACTGACCGGCAAGGGCGAGGGGTGTAGCTTTCAAGAGGTTACCGTACAGGAGCTTGCAGATGCTCTCGGGACGGTACCCGAGGAGTCTCGTCGCTGGTGTAGCCATATCGTGCGTGAAAACGAACGCGTGCATGAGCTCGTATGCGCTATCGAGGAGGGTGATCTGAAGCGAGTCGGGTTGGCGCTTGCTCAGAGCCATCGAAGCCTGAGTGACCTATACGAGGCTTCCTTTCCCGAGGTAGATTGGCTGGTAAAACATGCCGATCGAATTGAAGACGTGCAAGGTGCTCGGTTGGTAGGCGGAAGACAATCGACATCCGTTCTTGTTTGCTCCGCTTCGCCACGGACCGCCGCCCTCGAAGAGCTTTTGTCTGAGTACCAACACATTTTTGGTTTCTCCGCCGTGCTCCTTGAGCTGCATAACGCCGTGGCGCAGAAGTAGGATCGGCCCGAACACAGAGGAGGTTGTGTGAGAGTTCTCCTGACAAATGACGACGGTATCGATAGTGCGGGGCTCGAGGCGCTTCGGATCGCACTTGCAGATCACGAGCTGTGGATCGTTGCGCCCGATGGCGAGCGAAGTGCGCAGTCGCACTCGATTACCGTTCATGACCCGATCCGCTGCAAAACCCTCTCGGAGCGCATCTTCGCCTCGAGCGGCACCCCCGCAGACTGCGTAATCGTGGGCGTGCTCGGCGTGCTCGGCAAACGTCCCGATGTGGTGGTATCGGGCATCAATCTCGGACCCAATCTCGGGACTGATATCATTTTCTCAGGGACGGTCGCGGCAGCTCGGCAAGCCTCGTTCATGGGAATTCCCGGTATCGCGGTCAGCCTCAACTCCTATGCGCCACCGTTTCATATGAAGCCGCTCGCTAACTTCGTCGCCGCAAACCTCGACACGCTTGTGGCGCTTTGGAACCCGCGGCATCTGGTGAACATAAACGGACCGAACCTCGACGCGCCTGATTTGCCAGTCGAGGTGACCTACCCGAGTTGGCGCATCTATCACGACCAGCTCGAAGAGTTCACTTCACCTCGAGGTGAACGATACTACTTTCTCAACGGCCATCCGGTCGAGAACGAGATGGAAGAGGGAAGCGACTGGACGGCAGTTGCGCGGGGTGCAATCTCGGTGAGCCCGATTTTTCTCAATGCGATTGACCACCATGAAGACGAGGCGTACCGGACTGTTGCCTTCAAATCGAACGGGGTATAATTGGGCATGATGAATGAGGGCATTCGGCTCCTCAATTCGGGCCAGTACGAACGGGCGCTCACATATCTTCTCGACATCGATGTTTCGGCCGAGCAGTACCCCCAACTCTCCTACTACCTCGGTCTCTGCTACACGCATATGGGCAAGTACGACGAGGCGCTGCTCTACCTCGAGCAGGTCGTTGGTTCCGAACTGAGCTTTAGCCACATCTTCCAAGCACGAATGATCCTCGGATACATCTATGCGGTCACCCGCCGATTCCGACTTGCGGAGTTTGAGTTTCGACACCTCTTAGACGAAGGGTTCGACTCTGCTCGAGCCCGGTCTGCGCTGGCCTACGTTTTGCATTCTCAAGGAGAGCTGCAGGAGGCGATTGAAGAGCTCGAGCGCGCGATTGAACTTGACCCGGAGAACGGGAATGCGCTGAACTCGCTGGGCTTTATTCTCGCCGATCACGAGATTGACGCCCGGAGGGCCGCCGACCTCTGCCGCCGGGCTGTTCAACGCTCCCCGAAGAACGCTTCCTACCTCGACTCGCTTGGATGGGCGCTCTACAAGCTCGGTCAAGCCGAGCAAGCCCGAGACATTCTTCGAGACGCGCTCGACCTCGCGCCCCGCAATAAAGAGATCGCATCCCATCTCCGAGAGGTAATGTATGGGAAACCGGAGGCGCGTTCATGAGCACACGATCGACATGTGCAGTTATCATTCTGCTTCTGTACGGCGTCACGGCCTTTACTCAGATCTCCGAAGCAGAGATCGAAGCTCGAGAAGAGTTCAGGTGGGGGGTCGGAGCCCTTCATGACGGAAAGATCAACGAGGCCATAGCAAGTCTCTCGAGAAGCATCGGCCTCGACTCTGATGACCGCCTTACACGATACTGGCTCGGCAGAGCCTACTACTATGGCGGATTCGAGACGGCTGCACTGCAGGAGTGGCGCTGGATTGCCGAACGCGGCCCTCAATCGGCGGTACTGCAGAGTTGGATCGAACGGCTCGAGCTCGACCGCGGACTGGTGGAGGAACGCCTCGGTGAGGAACTAGCCCCCGGCAGGTACGTCACAATGGTGTCCATTCCAGGACGCCAGGACGACTTTGTGGTATTTCAGCGCCCGACCATGGTGCGACCGAATCCAAATGGGTCGTTCTACGTGACGAGCTTTGGCACGCATTCCGTTGTGCTGCTCGATGCGAACGGTGTCCGACGACAGGTCATTGACGGGGGCATCGAAGGGTTTAGCAGGCCCTTTGACGTACTGCGGCTCCCGTCCGGCGAGTTGCTCGTTAGCGAGTTTGGAGCCGACAGGATCGCACGAGTCTCCGCCCTCGGCGTCAAGACTGGAACGTTTGGTGGCCGAAGCAGAGAGGCCGGTGGGCTCATCGGGCCTCAGTTCATGGCACACGAGAACGGCTATGTCTACGTTACCGACTACGGAAATAACCGCATCGCCAAGTACTCCACTGATGGTGACTTCTTGTTCTCGTTTGGTGGTCGAGCGGGAGGGTTCACCGGCCTGCGCAGCCCGGCCGGACTCGTTGCGACAGCGGGCCGTGTCTACGTCAGCGACACCGAGGCATCTCGAATCGTTGTGTTTGACTCGAGTGGCAACTACCTCGGAGAGATTACCAACCCTCTCATGCGGGATCCTGAAGGGCTGAGCGCCTACGGAGAAGACCGTCTCCTCGTAAGCGATGCGAACCGTCTCTACGTGGTAGACCCGCGTACCGAGCAGGTGTTTCAGCTCTCTGAGGTTGCACCCCAGCGTCAGTTTCTCGGGGCGGCGATTGACGCGAATGGGAATGTGCTCGCAGCAGATTTTGCACAAAACGAGGTCCTCGTGCTCGCGGCCGGCGAAGAGCTGTATACGGGCATGAACGTAGAGGTCGATGCAGTCGAGGCGGTTGCGCATCCCGAGGTCTACCTTACAGTCTCGGTCACGGACCGCCAGGGGAGGCCGGTCGTTGGTCTGACTGACGAAAACTTTCGCATTACCGAGGATCGGTTCCCGACCGGGGCGATTGATCTGGTTTCGGCTCGTTCTGCGGGCGCTGCCGCGCTCTCCCTGCTTGTCGATCGCAACCAGGAAATGGCTGGACAAACGGCGGCCGTAGAGGAGGCGGCTCTCTCCATCGTTGACGCGCTCGGGCCCGAGGATCGGTTGTGGACCGTGAGTGCCGCGGAACTTCCGGTGGTTGAACTCGCCCCGGGCAGTGGTCGCCTACGGGTGGCCTCTGCAGCAGTAGGTCAAGACGATCATTATGGTCTCGGCGCAATTGATCTTGGCATACGGCTCGCAGGAGCTCAGCTGCTGCGCGAGGCGGGATCGCGCTCTATCGTCTTGGTGAGTAACGGATCGGTTTCTTCGGACGCCTTTTCCTCCTACGGCCTCACCGAGACGTCGGAGTATCTTCGCAACAATCACATACGATTGTTTGTTGTCTACACCGAGCGCAATCGCCGGAGCGAGGAGCTTGATTTCCTTGTCCGAGCCACAAGTGGATCTTCTGCGTACCTTTACCGGCCTGAAGGCGTCTCGGGCGTCGTCGAGGAGGCGCGGGCACGACCGAGCGGACGTTATGTCATTCGCTACAGCAGCGTTCACGATCCGGACTTTGGCAGGCGCTACATCCCGGTGGAGGTTGAGGCGTATCTGCTCGAACGCAGTGGGCGCGACGAGTCGGGCTACTTCGGCCCTCTGGATTTTTAATGGATTTTTTGCAGGCATCGACGGAAGCGAACGAGTCGTGGGACGCGCTATGTAAACGCTGCGGATTGTGCTGTTACGAGCGCTCTCGCGTGGGGGGCGGGGTGCGAATTGACCTGACTCGACCCTGCTCATATCTTGACATAAGAACCAAGCAGTGCACGGTTTACGACCGACGGTTTGCGTCCGGAGCCCCGTGCAGCAAAGTGAACATACTACATGCAAAGTTTGGCCGAGTAATGCCGCTGACGTGCGGCTATGTTGAACACTATCGTGGATAGATATGGGTGATCAGGCACCCGGCATTTCGCCGGACGTTAGAGAACGTGAGGATACAAAGGTTCAAGAACCCGAGATGTATCGGGTGGTGCTGCATAACGACGACTACACCACGATGGACTTTGTGATCGAGGTCATTGTGAAGGTCTTCAACAAAGGCATCGTGACGGCGATGAAGATCATGCTCGATGTCCATCACAAGGGTCGTGGCGAGGTCGGGACCTATACCTACGATATTGCCAACACAAAGGTGAAGCAGGTTCGGGAGATGGCGAGAAGCCGGGAGTTCCCGTTGAAGTGCACCATTGAACGCGCCTGATCATTTGCCTTATCGAGTCGGCGGGTCCATCTTTGCCGAGGAGGCTACATGAATCTTAGCCAAGAAGTAAATGAGATATTGAGTGCCGCCTATCAAGAAGCGCGGCAGCGAAAAAACGAATACTTGACTCCGGAGCACGTTCTGTATGCGGCGCTCCACTTTGATTATGCTCGTGACGTAATTGATGCATGTGGGGCTGATCCTGATGCGATTCGAGCCCAGCTCGACAATCACCTCAAGCAAAACATTCCGACGATAAACCGTGGTGACCCTCAGCAATCGCTGGGGTTCCAAAACGTCGTGGAACGCGCAATCTTGCATTCCGAGAGCGCAGCGAAAGACGAGGTGGATATCGGAGAGATTCTCGTGAGCATTTTTGACGAGGATCAGAGTTTTGGCGCCTACTTCCTGAAGAAAGCTGGAATCAAACGGCTCAATCTACTCGAGGTCATTTCCCACGGGATTGGTAGTTTTGGCGGCGACCCCGATACCTTTGGTGCCGACGAAGAGCTCGAGAGCGATGCCGAGACGGAATCCGTTTCCGGTGAGCGCGAGACAAGTGATGAACGTGGCAAAAAGCGACGACGAAAGAACGACCCGCTCGAGCAGTTCACTACCGAGCTTACAGCTGTAGCAAAGCGGGGCGAACTCGAACCGCTTGTCGGCCGCGAGGAAATCCTCGATCGGACCATCCAGGTACTCTGCCGGCGGCTGAAGAACAATCCGGTCCACCTCGGCGAACCAGGTGTCGGAAAGACTGCCATCACTGAGGGGCTTGCCCAGCGAATCGCAGACGAGACTGTTCCAGACATTCTCAAGGGTTATCGCGTGTTCGCGCTGGACATGGGCGCACTGATGGCCGGAACCCGCTACCGTGGCGACTTCGAGGAGCGCATGAAAGGCGTGATGAAGCGGCTCGAGGGTGAAAAGAAGGCAATTCTGTTTATCGACGAGATCCATACGATCGTTGGTGCGGGTGCGACTGCCGGCGGTGGCTCGATCGAGGCGTCGAATCTTCTCAAGCCTGCTCTCGCCGCGGGAAAGCTTCGTTGTATCGGTGCGACCACCCATGACGAGTATCGGCGCTACTTCGAGCGTGATCGTGCGCTCAGCCGGCGCTTTCAGAAGATCGACGTACCGGAGCCAAGCGTTGCAGACACGGTTGAGATTCTCAAGGGTCTCAAGAGCAGATACGAATCGTTCCACAATGTCAGATACAGCGACGAGGCGCTCGAGCTCGCAGCACGCCTCAGTGATGAGTACATCAAGGATCGACACTTGCCGGACAAGGCGATCGACGTGATCGACGAGTGCGGCGCCTATGTGCGAATGCGTACGTTTCGCCTTGCGCAAGAGCAAGCGGCAACCGAAACGCTCCAGGAAGCCGATGCGCAGGAGAGCGACGCTCAGGAGGCCGAGGCACACGCGAGCGTCGAGGAGATTGCACCAGAACCTGTGGAGATCGGTGCGCTCGACATTGAACGGGTCGTTTCGAAGATCGCAAACGTTCCCGAGCGAAGCGTCTCGAGTAACGAGAAAGACAGGCTTAAGCGGCTTGAGCCCGCGCTCAAAGAGGCTATCTACGGCCAAGACCGAGCCGTCGATGCCGTTGTGCAGGCGGTGAAGCGAAGCCGTGCCGGCTTCCGAAATCCGACCAAGCCGGTGGCGAGCTTCCTATTCGTCGGACCGACCGGCGTCGGCAAAACCGAGCTCGCGCGCCAACTCGCCCAGACCCTCGGCGTCGCCATGCACCGCTTTGATATGAGTGAGTACCAGGAGCGCTATGCGGTCTCGCGCCTCATTGGTGCGCCCCCTGGGTATGTGGGCTACGACGACGGTGCCCAGCTTGTTGACGTCGTTCGCAAGACGCCGCATGCGGTGCTGCTCCTCGATGAGGTCGAGAAGGCCCATCCGGAGGTGTTCAACGTGCTGCTTCAGGTCATGGACTATGCAACGCTCACCGATAACCAAGGCCGCAAAGCGGACTTCCGGAACGTGATACTCATCATGACTTCGAATGCCGGCGCACGAGATATCGGTAAGCCGAGAATCGGGTTTGGAGGAACGAAGGTTACGACCGAGGCGGTAGATACCGCTGTTGGACGATTCTTTGCTCCCGAGTTCCGTAATCGCCTCGATAAGGTGGTCATCTTCAACAAGCTTGGAAACGAGATCATCGAGAACATCGTCCGAAAGGAGATCGGTGAATTTGCTGATCAGCTGGCAGAGAAGAACATCACCCTCGAGGTTACCGACCGCTGTGTGACCTGGCTCGCGAAAAAAGGATTTTCGGACGAGTTTGGTGCGCGAAATATCGCCCGCCTGGTAGAGGAGAAGATCAAGGGCTACTTCGTTGACGCGGTGCTCTTTGGTGAGCTGCAGGACGGCGGTCATGCAACGGCCGATGTCCTTGCCGATGACGTTGTGATCACGCCGGGCAGCCCTCGCGCTTCGGATGAGAGCAACGAGGCCAACGATTGGAACGAGCACGTCGGAAGCGCTGAGAGCGACGACGACTCTGATAAGGAAGATGGCGCGCAGGAATAGGCCGCCCGAATTTCCATGGCTCGAGGAAGACGATTCATTTCGTTTTCCCGAGCCGGAGCGGGCGACAGCCGAGGGAATCCTTGCCGTCGGTGGCAACCTCAGCCCGGGAATGCTCCTATCCGCGTATCGACAGGGAGTTTTCCCCTGGTTCAGCGAGAATGACCCCATTCTGTGGTGGTGCCCAGACCCGCGTTTCGTGGTCTTCCTATCGCACGTGCATATCTCTAAGTCAATGCGCAAGTTTCTCAGAAAGCGCGTATTCCGCGTGACCATTGACGCAGATTTTCGCGCAGTTATTGATGCGTGCGCAAAGACACCGCGCGCTCACCAATCAGGGACGTGGATTAGCGATGAAATGAGGAATGCCTACCTTGAGCTCCACAGGCTCGGTTACGCGCACAGCTGTGAGGTGTGGGATGGGAGCGAGCTTGTCGGCGGACTCTACGGCGTTGCCGTCGGGCGCATGTTCTTTGGTGAGAGTATGTTCAGCCATAGATCGAACGCAAGTAAAAGTGCGTTTATCCACTTGGCTACGTTTCTCCAGATGCACGAGTTTGAACTCGTAGACTCGCAGGTACGGACGGAGCATGTCGAGACGTTAGGAGGCAGCGAGATCCCCCGTGAAGAGTTTCTCGCGCTCGTTCGCACCTATACCAATCGTCCCGCGCTCGAACGATGGTCGGAGCGCTTTGACGAAGCCTCAGTAGTGAAAGCCGCTATCACCGATGAACTCTCGTAGAATCGAGTACTCCGGGACGAACTTGTCTGCAATGTTCGTGAAGTTGCTCAAGAAGGCTGCGAGTCGCACCGCTTCGGTATAGTTCTCAGATTCGGGCTTTACTCTCCGCAATAGCGGTTCGGCATGGGCCTTGAGGACGCCGAGTTCATAGTCTAGCGCGGAGTTAAACGCAACGTCGGCCGAGTCTTGAAATGGGAAGATGCTCTTTCGCTCGCCGCGGCGAACACTCGGCCACATCGACAAGGTGTCCTCGGCCGAGTGACCTCGAAACTGGCAGTCACGAACCATTCGCCGAATCAACCTGTTGTCGGTCGTCGATATGCGATTTCGGTCGTCGAGGTTTAGTTGTGTGAGCGCAGAGACGTAGACCTTGAACTTTTGCTCGGAGTTGACACGGGGTGTCAGTTCGTCATTCAAGCAGTGTATGCCCTCTACGAGCAGGATGCCTCCCTCGGGAAGCGCGACATAATTTCCGGAATACTTGCGCATGCCGGATCGAAAGTCGAACTCCGGGACCTCCACCGTCTCGCCCTGTTCGAGTCTCAGAAGGTGATCGTTGAACAGCTCGATATCGATTGCCTGAATCCTCTCAAAGTCGTAATCGCCGTGCTCGTCTTTGGGCGTGTCTTCGCGGTTGACGAAGTAGTTGTCCACCGAGATCAGTACCGGTCGCTTGCCTTGTGCGCTTAGTTGCAGTGATAGCTTCTTGGTTAGCGTTGTTTTTCCGGAACTCGATGGGCCGGCGATCAGCACCAGCCAGGGCTTTGGCTCTTTGGCCACAATTTGCTTCGCAATGTCGGAGATTTTCTTCTCGTGCAATGCCTCGTTGATCTGCACAAAGCCCTGGATCTGCGAGTCGACTACCTTTTGATTGAGCCGGCCGACGCTTGTGATTCCAAGGATGCGACCCCATTCTTTGTACTCCTGGTAGGTCGAGTAGAGAAGTGGGCTGTGTTGATAGGGTGCGAGTTTGTGAGGCGTCTTGTGTGAGGGGAAGCGAAGGACAAACCCGGTGTCGAGCTTCTTGAGTGCAAAATGGGCGAGCAGTCCGGTGCGGGGAACAAGCGGGCCATGTGAGATATCGTAGAAATTGCCGCAAAAGTGTGCTCGGAATCGAGACTCGTTGCGATGTGAAAGGAGCGACACTGTTTCGTCTAAACCTTGCTCAGTGAAGTAGCGCATTGCCTCCTGGTAGGAAAGCATCGTCTGGCCAATTGGTTCGTCGGCCGATACGAGACGATCTATTTCCTCTTCGATGCGCACGAGAAGGTCCGGCTCCGCTTCGGTGTTCTTGAAGCTGTAGTAGTAGCTATTGCCAAGCGAGTGCCCAATGAGCAGGCGTAGCTCCGGATCGAGTCTGTGAACCGCAAGCGAGAGCAAGAAGCAAAGTGATTGTCGGTAGCAACGCACACCTTCGGGACTCCGGAGCCGTACCGGCCTCACGTGTGCTGAGATCTCCGCGGACCGGTTGAGATCGAGCACCTCGTTGTTCACCTGTGCGGCGACGATCGGGTTCTTGGGGTCGTTATCGAACGGAGCGAGAAGGGTCGCAAGTTTTGTGAGTCGCTGTACCTCTGTGACGCTGCCGTCGGGGAGGGTAATACTGCAGAGCGATGTCATACGGTTGCGGTGTTCTCTTTTCGCTCTGAGAGGCGTTCGGGGGAAATCGCTCGAACCACTCTGTGCTCGGGGTTTTCGTCCGTCTCCACAACCGGCTGCTCGGCGTAGCGTTCATTGTTTGGTCCCATGACAATCTTGACCCGAGGAGCCCTGGGCTTTTCGAGGTTGGCATCTATCACCATTCCTCGTTGTCCATTTGCCAGTTGCACATACGTTCCAATCGGGAAGAGCGACATGTTCTGTACGAGTGACTTGAGCACGTTCTCGTCGTACATCTTGCCCTTTTGCTGCAGCATTTCTAGAATCGCTGCATGTCCCTCGAGCGCTTCACGGAACGGGCGCTTACTGGTCATAGCGGCAAAGCTTCCCGCCACCATAATAATCTTTGCATAGAGGCCGATCTTATCGCCGGTGAGTCTTCTGGGGTAACCGCTTCCATCTTGATTCTCTCGACACTCGAGTACACCGAGGCAAACACTAATCGGGAACGAGGCCTGCCTCAACACCTTGAAACCTAACACAGTATGCGCGGCGATCGCCTGCCGTTCCTTATCGGTGAGCCGCTTGTCGGACATATAGAGCTGCGGCGGCAGTCGGATCATGCCGATTTCGTGCAGTAACGCCGCCGTACCAAGTTCGATCAGTTTGTGCGGAGGCAGTCGCTGCGTCATGCCAATGATGATCGAGATGATCGCGGTCTTGGTGGTGTGGGTGACCAGGTAGTTTTTCTGCTTGAGCTTCATCTCACCAAAGCGCAGGAGATAGCGACGATGGCTGCGAACCATCTCGATGATTCGCTTTACCTTTTCGCTAATGGGGCGTTCGGCAATCACGTTCTTGGTCACGAACGAAGTAAACGTATTTTCGACAAACCCGAGAATCTCATTCACG
Source organism: Spirochaetota bacterium (assembly GCA_048624115.1). Taxonomy (GTDB): domain Bacteria; phylum Spirochaetota; class Spirochaetia; order DSM-27196; family SLST01; genus SLST01. Next base: position 15,623 of record JBMCTC010000008.1, on the reverse strand, counting down.
AGTTCTTCGGCTTCTTTGATGAGCGCCTTCTCCCTGAGATCTTTGTCTACGGAGAAGGAAACAGCGTCGCCTCCGTCAGTCGTGTCAACGAGGGGGCTCGAGACGGTGGAGCCATCCGAGAGGATTCTCTCGTAGCCCCATTTTTCGAGACGTTGCTTGAGCGGTTCGGTGAATTGGGTCTCAGGTGTCAGGAGAATGTACTTCTGGTCTAGAAATACCGGTTTTGTGAAATAGACGTCTGTCTCAATCTCACCAATGTCGTACGTTTTCATTTTCTCTCTACTATACCACACTTGCGTAGTTCGATCATTTCACTCTACCGTGGTTTTTGGTATTTTTGCTCCCGGAGATGATCATGAGATTTCGATTTCTCTTTGTTGCTTTCAACGTAGTTTTGCTCGTTTCGTTCCTCCTCATTTTTCTCATGCCGGCCATCGTGTTGGGTTGGGAGTACTCGGGGGTGTTCTGGGAGAGCAACTGGCCGGTTGCCGCGGCTTTTTTGGTCGTACTGATCGTCCTCAATGTGTACTTCATCTACAACTGGAAGACATTCACCCTCCTCGAACAAGAGAAGTGGGATGAGCTCATTCTCTCTACCGAAGAGCAAATGAGACGTCGCGGGCGGATCTCGAAAGGCCGCGCCCGCATTCTCATTAACGCATACGTTGTCAGCGGCGGCATCGAGCGTATTCGTGACCTCGAGGCCTTCCTACGAGATCACCAACCGTCGCTGGTTCCGGCACTCGCCATGGAGCTCGGCGTGCCGCATCTGCTCTCCAAGGATGCGAACGAGATGGCCGCATACTTCGGCGAGCTTCGAGACGATGGCAGAACGAGTCAGCCTCGCTGGGTCCGTTGGTCCTACGCGCTTGCGCTCTTAAACCAAGAGCAGTTTGACGAGGCAGCCGCAGAGTTTCGGACCGTTCTCGACGAGTCCAATGATCTACTCTTGCAACCTCTAACAGCGCATATGCTCGAGCGTTTTGGCGCGAGAGACGAGGCAACCGCGATCGAAGCACGCGAAACAAAAAGCAAGCTCAGGGCAAAATACTCCCGCGAAAAACTCGCGCGAGAACTCGACAAGGGAAAGCAGAACCTTCAAATCCTGTTCCTTGCGCCTAAGATCCAAGAAGCGCACGAGTGGATCTACTCGTAAGGGGGAGTGTGTGAGATCGATACCAAAGTCGAGTAAGCTCGCAGAAGTCTGCTATGACATTCGTGGTCCCGTGCTCTCGGAGGCCAAACGTCTCGAGGAGGAGGGCTACCGAATCCTCAAGCTCAACATCGGCAACACCGCGCCGTTTGGCCTCAACGCCCCCGATGAACTCTTCCACGACGTGATCCTCAACTTACGCGAGAGTCAGGGCTACTGCGACAGCAAAGGTCTCTTCTCAGCGCGCAAAGCTGTCATGCAGTACTATCAGCAGCGCAACGTCGCGGACGTGGAGATCGAGGATATCTACATCGGAAACGGAGTGAGTGAACTCATTGTTATGGCGATGCAGGGGCTTTTGAACAACGGTGATGAGATGCTCATTCCGTCGCCTGACTACCCGCTCTGGACTGCGGGTGTGAATCTCTCCGGCGGAAAGGCCGTTCACTATGTGTGCGACGAGGCGTCCGGATGGATTCCGGACATAGACGACATCAAGGCAAAAATCTCGCCACGAACCCGGGGAATCGTGATCATCAATCCGAACAACCCAACCGGGGCGGTGTACCCACCCGAGACGCTCCAATCGATCCACGACATCGCTGCGGAACACGATCTCATCGTCTTTGCCGACGAGATATACGACAAAATCGTCTATGACGATACTCCCCACATTAGTATGGCGAGCATCTGCGAGGATCTCGTCTGTGTGAGCTTCGGCGGCCTTTCGAAGAACTATCGAGCACCTGGGTTCCGGGCGGGATGGATGATGCTCTCGGGCCGCAAGCTTCTGGCAAAAGACTATCAGAGCGGCCTCGACATTCTCGCGAACATGCGCTTGTGTAGCAACGTACCCTCTCAATTTGCCATTCAGACAGCGCTGGGCGGGTATCAGAGCATCAACGACTTGGTGATCAACGGCGGCCGATTGAAAGATCAGCGAGACCTTGCCTACAAGCGACTCACGGCAATTCCTGGGGTAAGCTGCACCAAACCGCTCGGCGCGCTCTATCTCTTCCCTCGACTCGATCCAGAAGTCTTTCATATCAAGAATGATGCACAGTTTGCCCTCGATCTGCTCAAGGAGAAGAGGATCCTAATCGTTAACGGTACGGGCTTTAACCTCAAAACCCCCGATCACTTCAGGATGGTGTTTCTGCCGAATGTGGATATTCTGGAAGAGGCATTGAACGAACTGACCGATTTCCTCTCGTGGTATCGCCAGTAGCGGACCTATCGAACGCGCGTGACGCCGTCTCATTCGAGGCGGGGCCGCGAGGAGTTGAAACCGCCTGATTCTCTCTTTATACTCCGCTCAATGACCGTACGAGTACGATACGCTCCGTCCCCGACCGGGTTACAACACATCGGTGGTGTTCGATCCGCCCTCTTCAATTACCTCTACGCGCGCAAGAACGGCGGTCGTTTTTTGCTCCGCATCGAAGACACCGACCAGGAGCGATTCACGCCCGAAGCCGAGCAAGACGTCTACGACACGCTTTCCTGGCTCGGCATCGATTGGGACGAAGGACCCGACAAGGGCGGGGAGTACGGGCCGTACGTTCAGTCGAAGCGGTCGGAGATTTACAAGAAATACGCACAGCAACTGCTCACAGAAGGGCACGCGTACCTCGCCTACGACACGACAGAGGAACTGCAGCAGAGCCGTGAGGACTCAGACGGGAAGGGCGGCTACGACCGCCGCTTCAGAGACATGACGCCGGAGCAACTTGAGCCTTACCAGGCCCAGGGGATACAGCCGGTCGTTCGCTTCCGAGTACCACTCGAGGGATCGACCGAGCTCGAAGATATGGTCCTCGGCAAGATGAAGTGGAAGAACAAGGATGTTGTGCCCGACCCGGTGTTGCTCAAGTCCGACGGTCTTCCGACCTATCACCTCGCAAACGTCGTGGACGATCACCTCATGGAGATTACCCACATCATGAGAGCTCAGGAGTGGATCCCGAGTGCCCCGCTACACCTCATGCTCTACGATCGCTTTGGCTGGGAGCCACCTCGGTATTGTCACCTGCCGATGGTCGTTGGAACCGACGGGCAAAAGCTCAGCAAGCGCCACGGCGCGACCCGGGTACTCGAGTTTCGCGAGAAGGGTTACCTTCCGGAGGCCGTGATCAACTACGTGGCGCGACTCGGTTGGAGCTACGACGACAAACGGGAGCTCTTCACGCTTGCCGAACTCCGCGAACTCTTCGATGCATCGAAAATCAACAAATCGCCGGCCGTGTTTGACTACAAGAAGCTCGACTGGCTAAATGGGCACTACATTCGAGAGAAGAGTCACGAGGAGATCTACACCATGATTCTCCCTTGGATTCAAGAGGCCGGCATTGTCGAGTCGCCGCCTACTCAGCAGGAGGAAGCTCGGCTTCGTGAGGCGATGCCTCTGATTCACGAGAGGCTCAAGCACCTCTCGGATGCACCACTTCTCGTTCGATTCTTGTTCGAAGATCCGGGCGATTTTGACGTGAACGAGATGATTCCGAAGAAACTCGACGCCGCACAGACGGCCGACCTACTCGAAAAGAGCCTCCCCTTAATTGCGGAGGCGGACTCGCACACCGACGAAGAGAACGAAGAGCTCTTTCGCGCCCACGCCGAAGCGCTCGAGACCAAGCTCGGTAACGTTCTTATGCCGGTTCGGGTTGCCATCAGTGGGAGTCGCGTCTCGCCGCCGCTCTTTGGCTCGATCCGCCTGCTCGGCTCCGAAGAGGCGGTCAGTCGTGCCAAGCGAGCCCTTGACCGGCTACGCTCGAGCGCATCATAAACCGTACATTACAAACAAAGAGGTGTAGATCGATGTCAGAGGTAAGTGTCGACCCAAAGGTCATGGATAGCATTGTCTCGTTGTGCAAACGACGTGGCTTCATATTTCCGAGTTCGGAGATATACGGAGGTCTGGCGTCTGCATGGGACTATGGCCCGCTCGGATCCCAGCTGAAGAACCGTGTTCAGAACTTCTGGTGGCGGGAGATGACACAGCTTCACGACAACATTGTCGGACTCGACGCATCGATCATGATGCATCCGCGCGTCTGGGAGGCGAGCGGGCACGTCGAGAACTTTGACGACCTACTGGTCGAGGATACCGTCACGAACGAGCGGTATCGCTTCGACCACCTGACCGAGGAGCAGCAGCAGTCGATGACGAGCCCAAAGGGCAACCCGCTGTCGGCCCCGCGGAAGTTCAACCTCATGTTCAAAACGCACCTCGGGGCGGTAGAGGAGTCGGCAAGCACGATCTTCCTTCGACCGGAGACTGCACAGGGTATCTACGTCAACTTCAAAAACGTCGTGCAGACCTCCCGAGTCAAGATTCCGTTTGGCATTGCCCAGGTCGGTAAGGCATTCCGTAACGAGATCGTCACGAAGAACTTCATCTTTCGAACGTGTGAGTTCGAACAAATGGAGATGCAGTACTTCGTGCATCCGTCCGAGGACGAGAAGTGGTTCTCCTACTGGCGCGAACAGCGCATGGACTACTACACTCGCCTGGGAATCAGAAGTGACCGGCTGCGATGGAAGGAGCACGGCCCCGATGAGCTTGCCCACTACGCGAAGGCTGCCTACGACATCGAGTACCTCTTTCCGTTTGGCTGGAGCGAGCTCGAGGGTGTTCACAATCGAACCGATTTTGATCTGAGCCGCCACAGTGAGTACTCGGGCAAAGACCTGACCTATCTCGAAGACCAGACCCGCGAGCGCTACATACCCTACATAGTCGAGACGAGTGCAGGTCTGACACGGAGCGTTCTCATGGTGCTCGCCGACGCCTACGAGGAGGAAGAGGTCGGCGAGAACGACGTGCGGACTGTTCTGCACTTCCATCCCGATATTGCGCCAATTACCGTTGCCGTTTTCCCGCTCGTGAAGAAGGACGGCCTTGCGGAGCTTGCTCAGAAGATCGAACGCGAGCTTCGAGAGGACTTCTCGACCTTCTACGACCAGGGGGGGGCGATTGGCCGGCGCTATCGACGTCAAGACGAAATCGGAACGCCCTACTGCATTACGGTCGATTACGACACAAAAGAAGACGAAACGGTTACGTTGCGATTTCGAGACTCCATGGAGCAGGTGCGCATCCCGATCTCGGAGGTCGCAAGTCGAATCCGAAAAGAGACTAAGTCGTACAAGCGAGCGGGTGCATGAATCAAGCCCTAAAGACGCTTCAAGACCGCGGCTTCTTTGCCCAGTGCACCGACGTAGAGGCGTTGGGTCGGCTGATGGACGAGGGGCCGGTCTCCTTCTACGTAGGAGTTGACCCTACGGGGAGCAGCCTGCACATCGGTCACCTCGTTCCGCTCTACGCAATGGCGCACCTCGCGAAGGCGGGGCACCAGCCCGTTGCGCTCGTCGGGGGCGGCACAGCCCGTATCGGTGACCCCTCGGGCAAAACCGAGGCGCGCAAGATGCTCTCGATTGAGCAGATCAACGCGAACGTCGCCTCGATTACCGAGCAAATCAAGGCGTTTCTCGCCGGCACAGGCACCGAGCCTACCATTGTAAATAACGCGGAGTGGCTCGCCGATCTGAACTACATCGACTTTTTGCGTGATATCGGTCGGCACTTCTCGGTCAATCGAATGCTCACTTTCGAGACCTACAAAATGCGCCTCGAGACGGGCTTGAGCTTCATCGAGTTTAACTATCAGCTTCTTCAGAGCTACGATTTTCTCGAGCTGCACCGCACGCGAAATGTGAATCTCCAGATTGGCGGCGACGACCAGTGGGGCAACATCGTCGCCGGCGTGGACCTGACCCGGCGTATCACTGGCGACGAAGTCTATGGCCTCACGTTTCCGCTCGTCACGCGTGCCGACGGCAAGAAGATGGGCAAAACCGAAGAGGGAGCTATCTTCCTCGACTCCAATATGGTCAGCCCGTACGAGATGTACCAGTATTGGCGAAACGTTCCCGACAGCGACGTTGGAAAGTTTCTCGCGATGTACACGTTCTTGCCTACAGAGGAGTGCCGCGCGCTTGGAGCGCTTGAAGGAACGCAGGTCAACGAGGCGAAGGAGCGGCTGGCGATCGAGGCAACCGCGGTTATCCATGGGCGCGAAGCTGCCGACCAGGCGCACGCCGCGGCGAAGGCCGCTTTTGGAAGCGGAGCTGCGCTCGATGCAATCCCTCAGACTGAGATCCCGAGCTCCGAGCTCGAAGCCGGCATGGGAGTGCTCGATCTCTTTGCGCGTACGGATCTGTGCAAGTCACGTAGCGAGGCGCGACGTCTGGTCGAGCAGGGTGGAGCACGGATTAATGACGAGAAGGTCGATGATATCGAGGCGGTGATTACCGCAGCGTATGCCAAGGACGGCGAGATGGTTCTGCGCGCCGGGAAGAAACGCTACCACAAGGTTCGCCTGGTCTAGTGTAGATATGGTTCGGTGCTCCGCGGCTACCGTCTTGTCTCGCCGCCACGCTCGGTTCGCTGCAACAAAAAGCAGTGATGAATCCTCTTGTTTCGAAAGTCGTCGGGTATCGTTTGAGCGGTTATGTCCTGCGCGACCAGTGAAGCCGGCGCGTCCGTCAGTTTGAAGCGCCTGCGATTTGTCGAGAAAAAGAGCACGCCGTCCTTAGAAAGCAGTTTCTCGCAAGCGGAAAGCAAGCGACCGTGATCGCGCTGCACGTCGAGCGTCCCTTCCATCTTTTTGCTGTTCGAGAACGTGGGCGGATCAAGGACGATTATGTCGAACTTCCTCGTGCCGGCACCCTCTTCGAGATACGCAAACACGTCGCCTGTGACAAACCGGTGCGCTCGCATATCGGCCCCATTGAGCTCGAAGTTTCGTTCTGCCCACGCGGTGTACGTGTTGCTAAGGTCCACATTAACCGTATGTGCACCGGCGGCGGCCGCGTAGACTGAGAAGCTTGCAGTGTAGCTGAACAGGTTGAGTACGTCGCATCGGCGCCCCTCGCTGAGCTCGCCGGCCAGCTCGCCGACCATCGCTCTCGTGATTCGGTGGTCTAAGAAGAGTCCGGTGTCGGTGTAATCACTCAGGTTGACTTCGAACTGGAGTCCGGCTTCGGTTACCGTAATCGTCTTTGATTGCGTGCTCACACGCTCATACTGCTCGTCTCTGCCGGTTTTTCGTCGTGTCTTGTAGTAAGCATGCTCAGTCGAGATGCTGAGCGCTCTACATGCGGCGTCGATCATCGCCTCGCGGTACTCGTCGGGAGTGCCGGGTAGTTCCTTGTGCGGGCTCTCGAACTCTGCCATATGCAGCCAGCCAGCGTAGTAGTCCACCACGAGCGGGACCTCAGGGATGTCGCGCTCGTACAATCGAAAACAGGTGATCTCTCGTCGTCGCGCCCACTTTCTCAGGTGCTTGAAGCGCTTATTGAGCCGATTGGAAAAGATCCCCGCCTGATAGCTGAGATCATCCTCCATTACTCGTCCCTATCTTTACCGAGAGCACAGCGTAGCCTGATGAGAGGTCTTCCTTTTGCACGAGCACGCCTGCAGGTACCTTGAGCTTCACGTTTGTGAAGTTCCAAATCGCGGAAATGCCGGCGTCGATAATACGCTCGGCGACCTCTTGGGCACTGCTGCTCGGGACGGTCAGAATTGCAATTGAAGCGTCGAGCTCGCGGACGCGCACTGAGAGTTCATCGATCGAATAGACCGGCTTTTCGTTGATAATCGTTCCAGCCTTGCGCTTGTCTACGTCGAAACCGGCAACGATGTTCAGGCCGCGCCTGGGGAACTCGGGGTACCCCATGAGTGCGGTGGCGAGGCTTCCTGCACCTACGACTACGGCGGTGTGGCCGCTGTTCCAGTGCAAGAAGGAGTAAATCGCATCTATGAGCTCCTGAACTGGAAAGCCAATTCGCGGTTTGCCTACGATTCCGGTAATGGCAAGGTCCTTTCGAACTTGAATCGGTTCGAGATCGAGTTCGTCCGCTATGACGGTCCCGGAAATGAACTCACGTCCCTCTCGTTGCGCATTCTCGATGACGTGCAAGTACGAGGGGAGGCGTTTGATTGTTGGAAGACTTGCGATTTTCAGCGATTTCATGATGAAGGGCTCCTCGCGGCACCATTAGATTATCGATACGATTATATCGAGTATACCGAACACGTGCCGTCCGTCAAAGAGCTTTGCATTTCACCGGCGAGGCGATACATACTCTACCCATGCGGACACGTGGCTCGCTGTGGCTTCTCATCCTCGTCTTTGTGATGGTCCACCCTTGGGCGCTACCATCCGAAACTCCGCCCAAGCCCTTGATCGAGCCGGAGTGGCGGTGGCGCTTTGTCACAGGCGGGGAGATGCTCGGACCAGGAGCGTTCGGCTCCGGCAATGTACACTACTTCGCGAGCGAGGATCGTTTTCTCTACGCCGTAGACCCGGATGGGGTGATGGTCTGGCGCACGAACCTCGGACGCCAATCGACCGGGTCGGTCGCAATCGGTCCGAATGACGCGATCTACGTGGTGCTCGAGAATGGCGAGATCGTGTCGCTCAACCGTGACGGCAGATTGATCTGGCGACTCGCGCCCACCGGGGCAGCCCTCCATCCGCCTGTAATACTGGAGGCCGGCTACATTGTGCTTGCCGACGTGTCGGGAGTTCTCGTAATGGTGACCCAGCACGGCCGCGAGGTGTGGCGCACCGACCTCGGCACCTCGCTGCCTGCTGCTCCGATCGTCAGCGGGTCTGGACAGATCATCGCTGCAAGTTCCGATGGATTTGTGCATAGCCTCACGCTTGAGGGGAGGCCGCTGAAGCGCCAGTTCATAGGCGAAGAGGCGAGCATCCTCGCCGCGGGACGCGATCGAATCTACCTCGGTTCTGCAACGGGACGAGTTGTTGCGCTGGGCAGTGATCTGCTTCCCGAGTGGCGTGCCGATGTCGGTTCTGCGGTGCAGACCCTCGTGATCGGCACCGCAGGTGATATCTGGGTAACGAGCGACAACCAATCGCTATCGAGAGTAACAACCCGGGGCGAGGTGGCGTTTCGCCTGCCCGACGCCGCGACCGTCTCACCGATCGCCTCGAGCGGCGCTCTCGTTGCGGCGCCTGGCGGGCGCATCCTCTTGGTCTCTTCGGCTGGTGATGTTCTCGAGACACGATCGGTCGGGGGCTCAATTCGCCGGCTTGTCATAAGTCCTTCCGGGCTGCTGATCGCATCGACTCGTGAGTGGGTGACGTATGCGTTTGGCTCAAGCTTACCTTCTGTGGGCGAATGGCCTGCGGAGCGCGCCGGTATAGAACGCGCCGGAGTTCCGGAAGGAGTTCGTGTCGGCCGGCCTACCGGAGCCGGAGCGGCCACGACGACTACTCAGATTATGCTCGAGGCTCGACTGGTGAGTCGTGACCCGCAGGCTCAGATTGCGGTGATGAATCAGTTGCAGGACCGGGTGCGGGCCCGAGACGATCTCGGATCGAGCTATTTCTTTACGCTCGATCTCGCCGAGCGTGCCGCCGGGTCTCCCTATTTCGGGCCGCTGAGCCAGTCCGGGCCGATTTCTGCACCGCGCGAGGCCAGGGTTTCGGCGATCGAGATACTCGCCGCGGTCGGAGATCGCGAGTCGGCAATGCTTCTCTCGCGGCTGCTCGAGTATGAGCGTGACGAGGCGTTGCAGGTCACGATTCTCTCCGCGCTCGGTCGCTTGGGAGTTCCGCTCGACGAGATACTTGTACAAAGGCTCGATACGCTTGTGAGTAGAGACCTCACAGACGGAGCTTCAGATCGGCTCGGGCGGGGGATCATTCAACTCGTGCGTGATCTCGACCGGTTTCACGGAAGGTATATCTCGCCCACAATCGCGGATGTCCTGGTGCGAATTGCCACATCGAACTATGGTTCCGACATTCGTCGTTCCGCCCTCACAACATTGAGAAACCTTGCCGGCGCGCCGCCGCTGTAGCGCGGTGCGATTTGAAACTGCTGTGCAAAGCCTTACGCAACGGGTTATAGTAGAAATGGAGGAATGCATGCGCCGTTCACTGCTTTTACTACTCCTGATTATCTCGATTGGGCTCACTGCTCAAGAGGTTGACGAGGACGAGCTGCAGGAGCTCGGAACACAGGATATAGACTTTATCAACTATCAGGGGCCGTATGATCGTATCGATAGCATCGACGAAATTCGAAGCATCGGAGCGGGGCTAGGCAGGAGCGTTCGCCAGGGGAACGGCGAGTTTGCGCTCGACGGTCGCTACCGTGTCGTGCACGCCGTGGATCCGGAAGACGATGTCGACCTCCTCGAGGCGGACATCATTATGCCGCTCGCAGATGCGCGAGTGGATCACATTGACAACTTGCGCAGGATCATCTCCGGCTTTCTCGTGGCTGCCTACGACTACGGGCAGTCCGACGCGGATCTGATCGCGCGGTGGACAACGATCTACAACGCCGTTAGCCGCGGCAACATGGAGTTCTTCCAATCGCGCTACAAAAGCGTTGTGATCGAGAATCTCACGCCCTCAACGGCGGGATTGTCCCGGAGATGGGATGAGTGGCCCGGGCAGAGCCGTATCGTGATCCCTCTCTCTCGCGATGCCGACACCGGTGTTCTCGGTAGCGTTGACCCGGGCGAGCTCGGCGACGAACAGGTCGTTGAGGAGTTGCGTTCGCAAGACGATCGCGGCATCGAAGAGCGACAACAAATGACCGACCTTCAAGAGCGGGTCATCGACGAACAGGAAGAAGCGCAGGAGGCCGAGGAAGAGGCGATCGAGGAAGAGGCCGACCGGCTCGCCCAGGAAGAGCGCGACATAGCCGAGGAGGAAGAGGCACTTCGAGAGGAACGCGAGGCGGCGCAGGAGCTTCCGGAGGAGGAGCGCGAGCAGGCCGAGCGAGAACTCGACGAGCGCGAGCGTGAGAATCAGGAACGTGCTCAACGAGCCGAAGAGGACCAAGAGGCGCTCGAGGAACGGCGTGAGGAGCTGGCAAGGGATCGTCAGGAAACAGCTGAGCTCACCGAGCAGGTTCGTGCCGAACGAGAGCGTATCTCGCGCGACGCTCGGGCGCTGCTTGATGAGCGAGAGCTTTCAGACGAGGTCCGCGGCCTCGAGGGTGATCTTGCTCCGGTCTACTTCGTGCAGGTCCGCGAAGAGGGCCCGCTCGTGCTCGGTCAACTCGTCCAGATCAACCCGGTAACCGGTGTCCTGATTAACCGCTCTCGAACCGACCAAATCGTGAGTCGTCGCTACCTCTTTGCCGAAGATGATCTCCTGGTAGTCGTCACCGACGGAGACGAGGGCGCGCTGGTTCGTCTCGATGTGAGTACGCTCGAAGAGAACCTCCGCGGGGCCGATGTTGTGTTCCCTGGTACGGTTCTCGAGTTGCGACAGGATCCAGATCGCATCTACGCAGTTGTAGAGGATGCGGGGGAGTGGTACGTGGGGCGATTCCGAACCGATCTGAGTCTGATCGATCGTTCGGTTATTGCGGTGAACCCGTATACGACGCTAGCCTTCGGGGGCGAGCTCCTCCTCGGCGCCGATATCGGATAGGAGATCGTCGATGATTTCTCCGTCGACGAGCAGCTCTATCTCTATGAGCAGACCCGTCGTCTGAAGCAGGCGCTCCTTTCAGGCGACGCGGAGACACGGGACACATTTGCTGCAATACAGCCGGATACCGGGTGCTATCTCTTCTTTATGGAAGACTCGACACGGACCAAGGAGTCGTTCCGGAACGCCGCGCAGTTCCACGGATTCCGGCTGAACGACTTCTCATCGTCGGGCTCATCATTCAACAAGAAAGAGAGCATTACCGACACGTTTCAGATGCTCGTCGGATACTCGAGACAGTCAATCTTCATCGTTCGAACCAAACTCGAAGGCACGTGCCGCTGGCTCGAAGAGGCGCTCGGCCACTACTCGAAAAAAGTCGGCATCCCGCCTGCAGTGCTGATCAACGCCGGAGATGGTCGCCATGAGCATCCGACGCAAGAGCTTCTCGACGAGTTTACGTTTCTCGAGCACAACCGGTTCGATCGTTCCCACATCCACCTTGCGCTCGTTGGTGACCTCTACCACGGTCGAACTGTCCACAGCAAAGCTGATGGGCTCGGGGTGTTTTCGTCTGTGAGGGTTGACCTCATCGCGCCGCCGGAGCTCGAGATGCCGGAGAGCTACGTTACGCGAATGAACGCAAAGGGCTACGAGGTGCGGTTGTTCCCCACTATCGATGCTTACCTCGCCAATGGCGATACCGCCACGATTTGGTACTTCACTAGGCTGCAGCTCGAACGGATGGGTGAGAAACTCCTCGATCGTGCCACCGAACTCCGAGAGGCCGTCACATTTCGCCGAGAGCAGCTTGCGAGGCTGAAGACCGGCACGAAGTTTTTCCACCCGCTGCCTCGGCACCAGGTGACCCCGGTCATTCCAACGTTCCTCGATGACCTTCCCGTCAATGGCTGGGGTGAACAGAGTATGAACGGCTACTACACACGCATAGTCGAACTCGCACTGCTCTCTGGGCATATCGGTTCCGATTTTGCCGGGCAGCCGCGCGTCAAGCAAACGTTTGATGATGATTTCGTCCGGCGTGTGCAGCCGGGACCAGCAACGCGCAAGCCGGATCACAAGATTGGGATCAAGCCGGTTCAGGACGGGATTGTCATTGACCACATTGGGCGCGGCCGTACGCCGAGCGAAATCTGGAGTCAAATTGACAAAATTCGCCGAATCCTCGATCTCAATGTGACCGGCTCTCACGGTGTGTTTACGGGGGCTGAAGGCGACTACAAAGGACTTATCTCATTGCCGGGCCGTCTCGAGATCGATGAAGCGCACATGAAGATGCTCGGCGCAAGCGCTCCAGGGTGCACGTTGAACCACGTACGGGGCGCAACGGTTGTGGAGAAGTTTCGGATGGAGATGCCGCCGCGGGTCTACAATCTCCCGGGCATCTCATGCAAGAACGGCGATTGCATTAGCCATCCTGCGCACCACGAACCGGTCGAACCGGAGTTTCTCCGTGCATCGGCTACAGTCTATCGATGCAAGTACTGCGATCACCTTCACGAATTCAATGAGTTGTGGTAGGGCTGCTACTTCGTCTTCCCGCGTCCAAAGAGTCGCCTGAAGAAGCGAACGATAGCGTTCCAGATTCGCTTCAGGAGAGGAGGGTGACGAAGTCGGTCGAGCCGAATGTAGGCTTCGGCGAGTTCGTCGCTCGTCAGATCCTTGCGAGTGGTGTTTTCCTCGATCTCCATTTCTACGAGATCTCCCGGATCGTCGCTGTCGACAATTCGCACCTCGATGGTATCCCATCCGAGCTGTTTCGCTGCTTCGGTGCGCCGGTGTCCGGCAACCAGTTCGTTCTTGCTATTTATGACAACCGGATTGAGCAACCCGTGCCGCCGAAGGCTCTCCATGAGAGACGAGAGGTCCCCCAGATTTGCGCGTACACGTTTTCGAATAATGATCTTTGCAAGCTCAATCTGCACATCGTCCTCTACGCAGCCGAGTTCTAGTCAAGCATCGGGTTGCTTTCCGCCTCTTCTTTGTCGCTTTCCTCGTCCTCTTCGGTTTCGTCTCCCATCGGGGCCATAAAGAAGGGATTTACGGCGGGGCGACCGGTATCGCGTTCGGGCTCATCGGGAGTCAAGAAAGGATTCAAGCCGGACTCACTTCCCGGTGTGGTTGCTGCGGGATCACGCCCCTCTTGTTCATCTTCTTCTTCCGGAAGCGGATCCGACTGAAACACACCGAGTGTGTCAATGCGGTCTCGCAGCGATGCACCACCTCCGGTCGAGGAGTTTGGTCTGCCGAGTATACCGGTGATTCTGGTGCGACGCTCGTTCTCCCACTCCTCGGTGGTGTCAAACTGCGTTGGCTGCGTACCGCCGATGAAGACTTCTCGTATTGTGCTCCCCTCGTAGCTTTCTGTCGGAAGGAGACCCGTCCGAGCCGTCACGGTTCGCTCCACGATATCCGCAGGACGCTGGAACTGCTGCGGAGGAAGGTTTTCGTGCACGCGTTTCATGTACCACGCCCAAACCGGCCCCGCCGTCTGGGCGCCGGTCTGATTCGTTCCAAGGCTGTTGTTGCCGCCACGGTCAAACCCGAGCCATACTGCTGTGGTCATATACGGGGAGAAACCGACGGTCCAGGCGTCCGACCAGTTTTGTGTTGTCCCGGTCTTTCCGGCCATTGCCATATCGCCAAAGCCACCGACCAGCTCGCGGCGCCATCGAAGTGTGCCAAACTCGACGGTGCTCTCGAGCATGTTTGTCACGATATAGGCAGCCTGCGGATTGATGATCTGAGCTGATCGTCCTTTTCGAGAGAGCTCGAGTTGAGCGTCCTTGGCCGGCTCGAGGATCGTGCGTCCCTCGCGGTCCTCAATGTAGCGAATAGAGGTCGGCCATACCTCGCGGCCACCGCTCGGGAATGTTGCGAACGCCCGCGCCATCAGCATGGGGCTTATGCTCACCGTGCCGAGTCCGACCGGGTACTTGCGCTCGAACCCGCGTTGCGCCATTTGTGACTCGCTGAGACCGAGGAGTCGGCCCGCGACGTTGAAGGCCTCCGTGAAGCCGATGTCCTTCAGGACCCTGATCGAGACAACGTTCATTGATGTGGCAAGGGCATAACGTACGCGGGTTGGTCCGTTCCACTCACCGTTATAGTTCGACGGGGTGTAGGCGGTTCCATCGCTATTTGTGAAGGTGACTGGTATGTCTTGATAGACCGTCGCGGGAGTAATTGTGCCGTTGTTGATCCCTGCACTATAGTAGAGGGGCTTAAACGAGCTTCCCGGCGGGCGATACGCATCCACCGCACGATTTGTCTCGTTTTTGCCGCCTTCAAACGGGCTCCCTCCAACCATTGCGAGGATATACCCGGTCTCGTTCTCAAGGGTAACAAGCGCACCCTCTACGCGTGTTCGCCCAGAGACGGCCTGCCGCGCTAAATACGCCTGTTGCGTGATCTGGCGAAGGGGGGCTTGCTCGCTCGTATCGAACATCATAGATACCATGTCTAAGAGCGGTGCCAGATTGTCGCGGAAGTAGATTTCCGCGCGCGCCTCACTTCGACTCATGCCCACTCGCATATTGTCGGCTCCAAAGCCGAGTGCGAGCATTTCTACCATCGGAAGGAATCTGTCGATACGAGATTCGCGATTGCTCTGATTGCGACGGTAGGTCTCATTCGCACTTTGAATGCCTTTCCATAGTTCTTCCTGGGCAATCTCCTGATAGTCGAGGTCGAGTGTGGTGTAGACATGGTATCCGTCGGTGAACACATTCGCCGCGCCAAGCAGAAGCTCCGTCTCGAGTTGTACTCGCACGTGCTCGGAGAACCACGGTGCTCGGTCGCTCTCGAGTCGTTCGAGATAGGCGCCGGTTGACGCGCTTCGCGTGTAATCGTGGTTTGCCCAGTACTCAACAAAGCTCTGGTCTACCTCTTCTTGCGTGGCATAGCCAAGGGCAACCATCTCGTCGAGTTGGCGTCGCTGTTGATCTCGAGCGTCTTCCGGGTTC
>JBMCTC010000007.1:0-31354 GCA_048624115.1 Spirochaetota bacterium | reverse complement strand
TCTCGCCGGACTGGGAGACGGCGAAGTAGAGGGTGTTCCGCTCGACTACCGGGTTGCGGTACCGGACTTCCGAGGCAAGCTCCGCCGTCGCGGGAATGCGTGCGAGGGACTCCAGGACGTAGGCGGCAACCATGCCTGCATGGTAGGAGGTCCCGGCGGCGATTATCTTTACGCGCTCGATGTTCAGTAGCTCGGCATTGGTCATGTTGAGTCCGCCGAGGTGCCCCGTAGCATACTCGGCGTCGAGTCGACCTTGCATCGCGCGGCGAATCGACTCGGGCTGCTCGAGAATCTCCTTCTCCATGAAGTGGGTGTAACCCTCTTTCTCGATCTCCTGCAGTTCCCAGTTGATAAAGTCGATCTTCTTGTCTACAGGCCGGTCTTTGAGATCACTCGTATGGTAAGTGTCCGAAGTGAGCGCCACGACCTCTCCGTCCTCGATGTAGATGACCTGCTTCGTATGAGCGAGAATCGCCGTGACGTCGGAGGCAAGGAACATCTCCCCATCGCCCACGCCGAGAACGAGAGGAGAACCGTTTCGGGCTCCCACGACGCGATCCGGCTCATCTACGTGCATTGCCACGATACCGTAGGTGCCCTTCAAGAGGCGAACCGCCTGCTTCACCGCACGCTCGAGGTCGCCCTCGTAAAGGCTCGCCACGAGGTGCGCGATCACCTCACTATCGGTCTCCGTAATAAAGACGTAGCCGTCATCCTCGAGCTTCTCTCGAAGCGCATCAAAGTTCTCGATAATTCCGTTGTGCGCAATGGCAAGCTTACCGGCGCCATCCATGTGAGGGTGCGCATTGATGTCGTTAACCTCACCGTGCGTAGCCCAGCGAGTGTGGCCGATGCCGCCGGTGCCTCGGAGTCCCTCCGGCAGATGTTCGCGAAGGTCTTTGATCTTTCCCTTCTTCTTATAGGTCTCGAGCGCCTTTCCATGGCGAATGCAAATACCGGCAGAATCGTATCCGCGGTACTCGAGACGCTTGAGGCCCTCGATCAAGATCTCGGCAGCCGGCTTCGGGCCGCAGTAGCCAATAATTCCACACATGATCAGCCTCCAAACTCGGCGATCTGATTCAGTCGTGACTTATCGAGTAGCCAAACGGCATTCCCCTTAACCGCCACGATTCCCGTCTCCGTCAGTGCCTCGATGTGCTCCTGGACAATCTTGGGCGGAGTCTCGAGGTTTAGCGAGATCTGTTCCACGGTCTTGTCCAGGGAGAGGTGCTGCTCGTCCGGACCTCGCTCGGAGAAACGAGTGTAGAGATTGAGCGCGATCAGGCTCCGTTGATTTCGATTAAAGAGCAGCTGGATCTGTCCGTTGGCGTTTTGCAGGCGCCGACAAAGCTTGTCAATTATGTTCAGGGCGATTTTTGCATTCTTCTCGATCATGCCCATAAAACCCTGGCGATCGAATGCCAATAGGTTCACGGTGTCCACCGCGGTAGCCGTCGCGGTGCGCGCCATGCGAGAGACAATCGCCATCTCGCCAAAGAAGTCTCCCTTTTCGAGGACGGCGAGCTCGTGGTCGTGTCCACCGATGTTCTTCGAAATTCGGACGCGACCGCCCTGAATGATGAACATATGTTCCCCAGCCTCGCCCTCACGGAAGATGACTTTGCCGGGATCAAAAGTCTGCCCATACTTCTCGAACAGTGGATTCTCAGCCATACGGCCCCCAGTTTTTAATTTCTCCTGAGTATATCCCGCCGCTACCCGCAAGTCAAAAAACTCTTTTTTGTCACGGTGGTGAAGCAGATCTTTCCTGCTCGACGTTAGGAAGCGTAGGAGTGAATTATGAAAAATCTGTTCTTGATTTGTGTCGCATTTGTGACCATTTCGTGCGCGCCTCACACACCGGTGCCGTTCGTGGAAGATCCCGACCTCGCCCCCCCGGAAGTGGTTTCGATCGATCTTCTCGATGCAACAACGCTTACGGTGACGTTTAATGAACCGGTGGGAAGCTTGGGTCCCGAAATACTGGGAAGCGAGGCACTCGGCGCCATTGCCGGAACGCTCATAGCCGAGAATCGCGCGAGCTTCACATTCGAGCACGCAGCCGATCCGGGCGCGGAGAGCTACGTCGAAGCCGAAGTCGAGGACTTGAGCGGCAATCATCTTCGTTTCGTCGGGCGCTTTTTCGGACTCAATGAGAACCTTCCGGCGCTGGTACTCAACGAGATTACGACTCAGGGCTCGGGAAACCATCCCGATCTCGTGGAGATTCTCGTCACGAGTGGTGGAGATATGGCCGGTATCTCGGTCTACGAAGGGGTCCCCGAAAACTGGGAACAGAGGCTCATATTTCCCTCACTTCGTGTTGCTACCGGCGACTTCGTTGTTGTCCACTTTCGACCGGATGGAAGCGACGCGGAGGTAGACGAAGTAGAAGATATGACCGCATCGGGAGGGAAGAATGCAACCGCGACGGCGTGGGATTTCTGGGTTCCTGAAGGTTCCGGTCTATCCGCCAACAACGGCGTGATCGCGATCACAAAGAACCCGATGGGTGGTTACTTAGACGCGTTTGTGTACTCGAATAGGACAAGCGACTCAGATGAGCGATACCGGGGATTCGGCAGCTCAAAGGTCATGGAGCGGGCGGACATAATCGCTGCGGCCGGCGAATGGATCTACGCCGGCGAGGCAATCGCACCGGAGGACGCAGTAGATCCTGAGGACAGCACCGCGACTCGTTCCATGAGTCGAGGCAGCGATTCAGCAGATGCAAATAGCAGTGACGATTGGCACATTACCCCGACAAGTGGGCTCTCGCCGGGAGCTGTGAACACCGACGAGGTATACCAACCGTAACACTGCTACAGGTGCTCTTTGAAGAACGCCTCGATTGCTGGGCGAGGTGCAGCGCCAACTTTCTGGCCAACCACCTCGCCGTTCTTGAAGAGCAGAAGCGTCGGAATACTCTGTACGCCGTACTTCATGGCAAGGTCACCCTCGGAATCGACATCGAGTTTTCCGATCTTGAGCTTGCCATCGTAGTCATCGCTGATCTCTTCGAGAACCGGCGCAACCATCTTGCACGGCACGCACCATTCGGCCCAGAAATCTACCAGGACCGGGATGTCGGAGTTTGCGACTTCGGTTTCGAAATTATCCGACGTGATTGTCACTTCTTGACCCATGAGTACTCCCTCTCACTCGAAATATGGCGGGCTTTGCCCAACAGGTCAACCGACCAAGCTTCTTGTCTGCTCCGCAAGAGCCCTTGTTATCGCCGCCGGCGCCTCTGTGGCATGATTTGCTACGTTGCGAACAAAGGCGCTGCCGACCACCGCTGCGTGGACGAAGGGTTCGAGCGCCTCTACCTGCGAGCGATCGGAAATGCCAAAGCCGGCCATGATCTTCGCGCCTGTGGGAGCGAGGCGCTTCAGGAACGAAAGGTTTTCCTCGCCGAGCTCCGTCTTGGCGCCGGTGATGCCCCGACGTAGTGCCACGTAGATGTACTCGGGAGACCGCTCTCGCAGAAGCGTCACCCGTCGCTCGCGCGCACTCGTCACCGACACCGGCATGATCGCCGCGCCGTGCCTGTGCGCCGCGTCAAAGACCCCTTCGTCATGATCGAGAGGGATGTCGGGCAGGATAAACCCAGCGCAGCCTGCAGAAACACCATCGGTTATGAATTGATCGACCCCGCGAGCGTAGATGAGGCTTGCGTAGGTCATGAGGAACACGGGCACCTGAGCTCCCCGGATCCGGTTGGCCGCCGCTTGAATCTCCGCGATAAATGAGAACCCCTCATCCACCCGGAACCCTTGATCGAGTGCGTGCTGACAGGCGGCCTGAATGACCGGCCCGTCGGCCGTCGGGTCCGAGAAAGGAAACTGGATCTCGAGATACGCGGCGCCGCCCTCAATCAGCCCCTCTGCTACCGCAAGCGAACGCGCTCGATCGGGATAGAAGGGAATCATATGCGCCATAACTCTACTCATCGTTCGCCTCCCGAATCAGGAACTCCTTCCATCGCTTCTCGTCGAGCGCCTTGGCAGTGATAAACAGGTCCTTATCGCCTCGACCTGACATGTTCACGATCACTGCACGATCCGGCGGTAGCTGCTTTGCTACCCGGATCACCTCGGCGGCGCCGTGGGCCGACTCGAGCGCGAAGACAACGCCCTCATTTCGTGCAAAAAACTGGAGCGCCTCGAGCGCCTCTGCGTCCGTTGCCCGATTGAACTCGACGCGCCCGGACATCCCCAGGGCAGCGAGCTGCGGGCCGATACCGGGATAGTCGAGTCCGGCGCTAACCGAGTGCGTCTTCTGCACCTGGCCGTCGTCATCGAGCAGGAAGAGGCTCTTGTACCCTTGGACGATGCCGGGTCGGCCAAGCCCCTTCATGCGTGCGGCGTGATCCCCTGGCGCGGGTCCGCGTCCTCCCGCCTCTACGCCGATCAGGCGCGGCTTCTCTGCTTCCAGAAAGGGGGCAAAAAAGCCGATGGCGTTGCTGCCGCCTCCCACGCAGGCGACAAGAGCCTCGACGGTGAGCCCTCGCGACTCGATCCGTTCGACAATCTGAGCCTGTGTCTCCCGTCCGACGACAGATTGAAACTCGCGTACCATGTCTGGATACGGGCTCGGGCCGAGCGCGGAGCCAATGACGTAGTGGGTCGTATCAAAGCTCGCCGCCCAGTCGCGAAGCGCCTCGTTCACGGCGTCCTTGAGCGTTTGCTGCCCGGTAGACACCGGCGCGACCGTCGCCCCGTAGAGCTCCATAAAAAAGACATTCGGCTTCTGACGTGCGATGTCTACCTCGCCCATGTAGACAACGCACTCAAGCCCCATTTTCGCGCACACGGCGGCGGTCGCGACACCATGCTGTCCGGCACCTGTCTCGGCGATAATGCGCGTCTTCCCCATTCGCTTCGCGAGCAGCACTTGCCCGACGGCATTGTTGATCTTGTGCGCTCCAGTGTTGGCGAGTCCTTCGAGTTTCACAAAGATCTGGGCGCCGCCAAGCTCACGAGAAGCGTTCTCCGCGTGCAGCATCGGCGTTGGTCTGCCGATAAAGGTCGCGGCGATGTGATCGAACTCACTACGGAACTCCGGGTCTTCGATCGCGCCAACAAAGGCCTCTTCCAGATCGTCAAGCGGAGAGCGCAGCACCTCGGCCACGTACCGCCCGCCAAAATCGCCAAAGTAGTCGTTGTACTTCTTACTCATTGTTGATCTCCAGGAGAAAGGTTCGCAGTGCGTCGTGATCCTTCTTGCCGGGCGACTCCTCGAGCCCACTCGAAGCATCCACGAGTTCAGGTCGATAGAGGTCAACAGCCTCTCGGACGTTGAGATGGCTCAGGCCGCCGGCGAGCCACAGCGGCTTGTGTTCGGCAGCCGCTCGAACCGTCTCCGGGACGATCATTCGCCCGGTCCCCCCGTACGAACGCTCACTGCGGGCGTCTACCAGCACTCGAGGGCTGCGGTACTTGTCGATTGCCGCAGTGTCCGTCGGGCTTGCGACTCGAATCGCCTTATAGTAGGGAAACGCCCACTGTGCGCACGCTTCGGGCAGCTCATCGCCGTGAAACTGAACCGCGTCCAGAAGGCCCTCACTCAGAAGCTCTGCAATCGCCGCCGGAAGGGGACCGTGGTCGCCCCCTGCCACGACAACTGCAACCTTAAGGACATCGAGATCACGGAGCTGCCCGAGGAGCTGAGGCTTCGCCTGGCGTGGCGACTCGGCAAAAACGAAGCCCAACAGATCCGCTCCGAGCTCCACCGACGCACGTGCATCTTCCTCATTCGTAATGCCACATATCTTCGCGAGCGGCGGGACGGGCCCCCCCGTCGCATTGCGCGCCTTTTGCTCCCGGCGAGCCATCAGCCGGCCCCAGAAGTTCGTTGCGCCAAGCGTGCTCGCCTCTCCCCGTAAGCCGGCAATCAACTCTGGAATCACGGCCTGATCTCGAACGGCCGCCTCGCCCACGAGCAAACCGTCAAACCCGGTTGTCCTTGCAAGAAGCGCGTCCTCCCGATAGAAGGCGCCGGACTCAAAGACGGCGCGGTGCTCCCAGGTAATGCGGCTTCGCAGTCGTACCGGGGTCAACAGGTCGACTTCGAAGGTGCTCAAGTTGCGCGCGTTGATACCAACGAGCTCCGGCGCAAGCGGTTCTGCCTTGGTAAAGTCGGAAGCTTCGTGCAGCTCGACGAGGGCCGCCATGCCCAGACTGCGCGCTTTTTGGTGCAATCGTGCAAGCTCGTCTTCGCTCAAGACCGAGGCGATCAGGAGCACCGCATCGGCGCCGGCACGAAAGCTCACCTCGATGTCGTGTTCGTCTACGAGAAAATCCTTACGAAGCACACTCAGTTCCGGGTATTCCCGCTTGATCCGCATGAGGTCGTCGAGTGAGCCACCAAAGTGGTCCTCTTCGGTCAATACGGAGACCGAGGGTACCCCGCGGGATTGGTAGATACCGGCAAGTGCGACAGGGTCGAGCGAGGCGTCGATATCGCCCCGCGAGGGACTTCTTCGCTTTATCTCGCAGATGAGTCCGGGCGAGCGCAAGAAGGGCACGAGCGGGGCCCCACGCGCCTCTGGGACGGCTTTGCCCAGAGTGTGACCCTCGATGGCGATACGCGCCTTTCGCTTTATCACAATCTGATCGCGAATACCGCTCACGCTGCCCCCAGCTCCTTGCTGGCGCGGGTGGCGAGCGAGCGAGACGCCTCGACGATCTCCTTGAGGAATCGCGCTGCGGTGCCGTCGCCAAGCGCGGCCCGGGTTCGCTCGACGCCCTCTGCAAGCGTATCCACCGTGCCGTAGAGCGAGAGTGCGGCGGCGGCGTTTATCACGACCGCATCTCGAATAGCCTCACGTCCGCCGCCGGCAAGCAGTTCTCGGGCCATCTCGGCGTTCTCAGCGGGGCTCCCTCCTTGCAGATCGGCAAGCGCGTGCCCGGAGATTCCGAACTCTTCCGGCGTAAGCCGACGCTCCTCGAGTGCGCCGTCCTTGTTCACCGTTACCGCGCGGGTCGGCGCCGAGATCGAGATCTCGTCGATACCGTCGGTGCCATGCACCACCATGACCCGCTCGATGCCCAGTAGGTGCGCAGCCTCGGCAACGATCGGCGCGTACCGCTCGGCGTAGACTCCAATAAGCTGGTACGAGGCGCCGGCGGGATTTACCAGCGGACCGAGCAAATTCATGATCGTTTTGACGCCGAGCTCGCGACGGGGGACCGCTGCGTGGCGCATAGCGCCATGGTAAATCGGCGCAAAGAGGAATCCAAAGTTGTGCTTCTCGATAAGCTCTTCGGTGTAGCTCGGGGGTAGGTCAATCTGAATACCGAGCTCGCGATAGAAGTCTGCGCTGCCGCTTCGCGAGCTTACCGCGCGGTTGCCATGCTTCGCGACGGTTGCGCCGCATGCGGCGGCCACAAGCGCGGACAATGAGCTTATGTTGAACGTTCCGAGGCCGTCGCCGCCGGTTCCGCAGGTGTCGAGCACGGGGCGGCTGATCGACACCTGCGTGCGTTTTCGCTGAAGTACCGAGGCGCAACCGGCAATCTCCTCGGGTCGTGGCCCGCGCGCGGCGATCGCGGTGAGAAAGCCGGCAATCTGGGCGGGGCTGAGATTACCGTCGGTAAGCTCCTCCATGAAGTTTGCCGCCTCTTCCCTGCTCAGCGTTTTGCCGTCGATCAAATCGCCGAGAATGCTCGTCGCGACGAACGGCTCGCGACGATAGTTCAGGAAGTTGTTGAGCAGCTTTTTTCCGCTTTCGCTTGCCACGCTTTCGGGATGGAACTGAACGCCCTCGATAAGGTGATCCACATGCCGGACCCCCATGATCTCGCCATCCTCGCTCCTGGCCGTGATCTCGAGCTCATCGGAGAGTGACGACTCCTCGATGGCCAGTGAGTGGTAGCGCGTAAAGAGCGCCGGTGAGTTTATCGAGCGGAAGATCCCTCTTCCGTCGACGTGCATCTTCTCGACCTTGCCGTGCACGATTCTCTTTGCCTGCACAATCCGGGCACCAAACGCATATCCGATTGCCTGATGTCCGAGACACACCCCGAGAATAGGGATCCGACCCGCAAACGCTCTGATGGCCTCTACCGATACACCTGCTTCCTCGGGTCGTCCGGGCCCGGGCGAGATAATAAGGCGACTCGGGTTCATCGCCTCGATATCACGGAGGGTCGTACGATCGTTTCGAATGACGCGAATCTCTTCGGAGGTGAGCTCGCTCAGGTACTGGAAGAGGTTGTGCGTAAAGGAATCGTAGTTGTCGATCAGGACGATCATAGGTCTACCTCCACGCCCGCCGCGCGGACCAGTGCGGCAAGCTTCTCTTGTGTCTCTACGTACTCGCGCTCAGGCTGCGAGTCGTACACAATCCCGGCGCCGGCCTGCAGTACCATCTTCTGTCCCATCTTGAGTCCAGTCCTTAGCGTGATACACGTGTCTACCCCACCGCCGGGCTCCATGTATCCCACGAGGCCGGAGTAGAAACGGCGCGGTACCTGCTCAATGCGGTCCAAGACCTCGATGGCCCGAATCTTCGGCGCGCCGCTCACCGTCCCCGCGGGGAAGGTCGCGCGAATGAGATCGGCACCGGTCTTCCCCTCGCTGATCGTGCCCTCGACTTGGGAGACAATATGCATGACGTGGCTGTAGCGCTCCACGACGCTCGAGGCGGTGACCTGCACGGTCCCGGGAACGCACACTCGGCCGATGTCGTTGCGAGCAAGATCAACCAGCATCAGATGCTCGGCCTGTTCTTTCTCGTCGGCCAGCAGCTCCTTCTCGAGGGCAAGATCCTCCGCCCGGTCGGCTCCCCGCCTTCGCGTTCCGGCGATGGGCCTGATCGTCACGTGATCCTCTTTGAGCTTCACGTGGACCTCGGGAGAGCTGCCAAAGAGCTCATACGCCCCAAAGTTGAGGTAGAACAGATAGGGCGCCGGGTTGGCCGTCCGCAGCCGCCGATACGCTTCGAGCGCGGGAAGGTCGGTCTCTATCTCGACCCTTCGCGAGAGCACGGCTTGAAGCAGGTTGCCCTTCACAATCTCGCTCTGGATATCCCGAACCCCCTGCTCGTACCACTCCTTCTCGTCACTGCTCGATGAGACTGCCGGAGCCTTGGTGGCGTCCTCAGGTTGTAAATAGTTGAAGTTGAGGTCAGTAATCTCCTTCTCGATCTTTTTGAGCTCGGCAGAGAGATTGACCTCATGTTCGTTGTAGTTAAGCCCAATGAGGTAGATGAGGTCGGTGTAGTGGTCAAAGACGATGTACACATGCCCGTACAAAAACGCTGCGTCGGGGAGATTGAGAGGGTCCCGCTTTTGCGTCATGCGAATGGTGTCGCAGTAAGCCGCAAACTCATAGGAGAGGTAGCCGATTCCACCGGCCGGAAACGGAAAATCCTGATGAGGTTGGGAGTGCTGATTGGCAAAGTAGAGCATCACGTCGAGGATGTCTTTGACATCGCTCTTTACAACGCGCCGTTTCTTACCGATCCATATCGCGAGCTCGCGCCCCCGTTGCTCGAGCCGAAACGCTTCTTTGATCATAAGAAGCGAGTAGCGCTCCCTACCCTTATGAAATGAGCTCGATTCGAGAACCGCTACAGCGTTGAGTTTTCGAGCGAGCGTGTAGGGCGTAAAGCGCTCGCCCGGTAGAATCTTGATCACGGTGTCTGTTCGTGCCATGCATTACTCCATAAAAAAAGCCGCGCTAAGCGCGGCTCGTATCGCCGCTGGACCCAAGTGCTTTCAGGTCTGCGGCAAAGTGGTACCGGGGACCTGATCTAGGTCCACCACCACTGATGTGTCGAAAGTTCGAGTTGAAGCTCAACGCCGGCTACTCGTTGCATGGCCAGAAGATTACTCTGAGCACCGGCTTGCGTCAACCCAACTAAAAGACTAAGGCTTCCTCCTTCTCCGTCTCCGGCAGCGTATGCTCGTCCGTGCCTTCCGCCTCTAGATCCGCGGCGCTATCCTGTCGCCGTTCGGGACGGAACTCCACGTGTTCGGCAACGATCTTCACACGCGAACGCTTCTTGCCCTCCGCGTCCTCCCATCGATCCTGTCGGAGCCGACCAACGACCCGGACACCGCGTCCCTTGGTAAGTTCATCCGCGCACCGCTCAGCCAGCTTCGCCCACGTCTCCACATCGAGAAAGGAAACCTCTTGCTGCTTCTGCTCATCCTGCCGGTAGTACCGGTTGGTGGCAACTGAAAAGTTGCACACCGCCGTCCCCCGCGGCGTCTCGCTCAGAAGCGGATCTCGCGTGAGGTTTCCCTCAATCAAAACCGAGTTCAAACTGTTCATTGCATCCTCCTGGCAGCAGCCGTGGGCCCTTTCCGGCATCTTGCCTTCTGCTTATACTACGAGGCGTTCCGCGGGTTTGCTTCACCAAGAAGGGAAAATTCGCATTGGAGTTTATATGAAACGCATGACACTGTTCTTCGCCATACTAGCGTCGACGTCGCTCCTGTTGGCAGCTCAGGAGCAAAGCTGGATTATCGAGCGCTTTGAGTCCCAAGATGCCATTGCCGAACAGGCCGAGCAGTACATCGAAGCGGGCTATACGCCGGTTGGAATTGACGTGAGCGACACCTGGGGATTCACAATGCTGTTCTCGAAGAATCCTGCGTGGCCGGCGACCACTTTCGCGGTGGAAGAGATCAATGCAGCAAGCGAGGTGACTGACCGCGTGACCCAACGAGTACGGGACGGCTGGCTTCCCGTTGATCTTTCGTTCCAGAACGACCGCTATATCTTTCTCTTCATAGATGCGCCGGAGCGTGTTGCCGGATGGCGAATCCTTCCCTCGCAGCGATCGACCGTTAGTGTACAGCGCGCGCTAAGCCAGTTCCGAAACGATGGATACACCGTGATGGGCTCGTCTCTTGTTGATGATGGCAGCCTTGTCCATCTCGTGCTCGAGCTCCCAGATCGTGACCTACGTGGCCCGTCGCTGATTGGTGTTCCCAACGATCCCGAGGACGCGGCAACCGCAGTGGAGACGCTCGCAAGAGAAGGCTGGACCCCAATGGGTATCTCGGTCGGCGTCGACGAACTACTGGTATTGCTATACGATTTCTGAGCCGCCGGCTGGGCAGTTGGTTCCCCTGAGGCGCCTGCAGCCTTGGGGGAAGCCGTTTTGTGACGGTTTTCGATAGAATCCGGTAGACTTCACTCCACCTAAAGCGGTAGTCACAGACTCCAAAAAAAGTATCTAGCGAGCCAGTTGGATCGTCAATTGACACAGCTCAAGCTTCGCCGCGCGCCGGACGTAAACTCTCAGCCTATTGTCTTTGCTGGCGCGTTGCCTGCGTGGATAAAAAAAAAGGGTGCATCCGAAGATGCACCCCGCAGTTTGCTTAGGTCTTGACTCTTAGAAAGAGATGGTTGCCTTAGCAATAGCCTTTCCATTGCTGTTCTCGATGTCGTCTACATCGTACTCAACCGTGAATACGGTGTTGTTAACGAAACCGGTGAAGTCTACACCAACGGTCAGGTCGATGGTCGACGTAGTGTCATCGACATAGTCGTAGATGAACGTTGCATAAGGCTCGATTCCATCGAGATCATAGGAGACTTCCGTTTTGCTGGACCACGAAGCATCGACGCCATCGACAAGAAGCGGAAGGATTTGGAAGGTCTCGGTGAAACCAAGGCCCTCGACGGCACCGGACGCGTCAAGAACGACTTCTTGCGCAAGGTACGGATCAACGCTAGCGGCCGCCATATCTGCGGTCTGAGCTAGGTACGTCAGGCTAGTGAGCGTGACGACGTCGAGGTCGACACTAAGCTCTGCACTAAGGTCCCAACCAAGGTCGTCAACTTCGTCTGCCATCCAGCCGTCAAAACCGAGATCGACAGTTACCGGAGCGAATTCCGCGCCGACACCAACGGTGAATCCGAGATCCATTTCGTCGAAGGGTCCTGCGTATACACCGGCATTGAACGAAACAGGAGCAACCTCTCCCGAAACCTCTGCGCCAACAGCGTAGTCGTTGTCGCTATTCTCCCAGGTTCCATCAGATGCGAACAGGAGATCGACTGAAGCAACTCCGAGGTCGACCGTGATCGTCAGTCCCTGGTAGCTGGTGTCTTCAGCGTCGTCAGCAGCCACGGGCACGACGTAGTAGTCGTAGTCCCCGTCGGTTCCGAGCGATAGCGCGCCAGTAGGGCCATCTTCACCTGCCGGGACAGCAACGATTTCGCCCTCAGAAACGGTGCCTGCGGCAGCCGCTTCATTTTTGTTATCGAGCGCAACCACCACTTCGTTGACCTCGTCGTCAGTGTCGTCCTGCAGCCAGTCAAAACCCTCAGCGTTGCCACCCTTGAACTCGGGTGCGCTGTAGATCGTGATGGTGATGGGCTCGATGATGAAACCTGCCTCAACATCGGGAGCACCGATGGTCAGCTCGTCATCGCTCTCAAAGTTAATCTCCCACCCGCTCAAGCGAATAAAAGCAACCTCGGAAACCTCTTCGTCACCACCCAGCCACTCAAGCTCGATGCTTGCGGATGCGTCGTTCTTGAAACCGGTGGTCTCGGTGTCAAGGTCAACACCGAAGGTCAGACTGGCTTCGCCGTCGATGGTCACTTCTTGTGCAAAAGCAACGCCGGTCACCAGAAGCAGTCCAATAAGTAGAATACTCAGCTTCTTCATTAAATTCCTCCTCGAAGCTCTGGGAGCACAGACCAACGGCCCGATTTTCGCCCCCTAATCTTAGGATTTGTGGGGTAGTATAGCTGAGCCCCGTGCGGGTGTCAAGGAATTCAAACCTTCTCCGGCAACAAAGCAACCTTTTGTTATGCAAGCATTTCCGGGAAACAGAGTCGCAACGATGATCCCCGTCGTCGGGCGTTAGCCGAATGGGTTATCTTAAGACTTGAGGCGTAATGATAACGGCAGATAGTCGGGTGGCGGCACAGTGGAAGGGATTTGAAGCAGTCGGTGGAGACCCCGAGAAACGATCTCAGTATCTGCGCCTCGATCCGCACGCGCTCTTGGGTGAGATTCCGATCCTCAGAGCCGCCTCGGAGCGCGGGTGCATTGAGTACAAAACCGCTCGCGCGAGCCAAACCGGGCGACTCCTCGAACAGGCGCGATACCGGACGCTCTTAGGCAAAGAGATACAGTCGTGCTGTGACGGGCTCGGAACGCTCGCCTATATACCGCTTATCCAACGACTCATGTGTAACGGATCGCTTCATATTCGGGATACCCAGAACTCTGAGCTGAGTCAGAAGGAAGCCGAGCACACCGCAGATGTGAAGTTGATCCTTGCCGAAGTACAGCGTCGAGTAAAAGACGACCCAAAGAGCAGGGAGATCCAAGAGATCAAGACGATTCTCCTCTTGCTCTCCAGATATCAGCGGGAGCTGCGGCAAACAAAAGACGCAGCGGCCGGAGCGCCCTCCGATCGTCGAGCCGCAATCGCCGAGCGCTTCAAGCAGACCTCGTCCGAAATCCTCGGACGAATTAGCCAAAATTACAAACGTCTCGAGACGCGGGAGAAAGAGTCGGCACGCAGTGCTCCGAAGAGCATCCTCCTCAGACTTCCAATCAAAGAGCTCGTGCCGCTCTATCGGCGTCAGTGCAAACTCGCGCTTGAGCTGAAGACCCGCATCGAATGGGCGCACTCGGAGAATGAGCGAGTTCGCGAGGCCCTAATTTCCGCCGGCGAGGGCACGAATGGACTCATTGCGATGTATGAGGAGGAGTTCGAGGCGTTCTGTAAGCTTGGAGGAGACAAGCGAACGGCGAATCAGCTCGCTCAGGCGTTTTCTGCCGAACTCCAACGCCGCCTCGAGCTCGAACACACGCGCTATTGACTACGCGAGGTAGCTGCTGTCCTCCCGGCGCTCAGCCTCTTCCACGGCCTGCTTTACCAGCTGGCTCTCGCCCCGCTTGCAAACAAGCACCTTACCATTCTGCACCACGACGTGAATGTCGGAAACGCCGCACACCGCCACGGGCAGCTCCGAGTGCACGTGGACCCCGCTTGCCTCGATCACGATCGGATCAATCCGACCCGCCGCGCGGCCCGTGGATTGGGCATTGCCCGGGGGTTCAGCACCCCCCGCGGCCATCGCCTGCTCACTGATCCCGGCGGCCTCGTCCCAGCTGCCGACGTCGCTCCAGCGAAAACTCGCCGGGACTACTGCGCCCTTGGAGCTGCGCTCCATCAGAGCGTAGTCGATGCTTATCTGCGGCACGGCCTCGTATGCCGGGCGCAGCCGCTCGGAATCGACCTCCGACGCGCCGTCAGGTCGCGTTGAGAGGTCGAGCTGCTTAGTGAGGCCACGAAAAGCGTTGGCAACCTCCGGCGCGGCTGTGGCCAACTCATCCCAAAACGTCGCAATTGCGAAGGCAAACATGCCCGCATTCCAGAAGTAGTTGCCGGCGGCAAGATACGCCGCGGCGGTCTCTGCGTCGGGCTTCTCTTTGAACGCAGAAATCACGCGCCCGCCGTCGAGCGGTGTTCCTGCTTCGATGTATCCGTAACCGGTCTCGGGTCGATGCGGCGGAATGCCGAAACAGACGAGGTGCCCGGCCGCCGCAAGCATCGAGGCGCGTCGGGCGTCGGAAACGAACGCGTCCACGGGCTCGATGAGATGGTCGGCCGTGAGAACAAGAACGGAAGAAGTGCCCGAGAGAACCGACTCGAGATACACCATCCCAAGTGCAATCGCCGGCGCCGTGTTCTTGCCCAGCGGCTCCGGCAGGTAGACCAGCCGCTTTTGAAGCCCGCCAAGCGTGCGTTCTGAGAGTTCGGCGGCGTGATGCGCAATCGGTTCGACATGGTCTCTGTTCGTCACGATCACGATTGGTCCGTCGCTCGCGGCGGCTGCCCGAAGGATCGCCTGCTGAATCAGGCTGTAGGCAGAGCCGATACGCAAGAGCTGCTTGGGATGGGAACGCAGCGAGGCGGGCCACAGACGCGTCCCGGAGCCGCCGGCCATGATTATCGTTGCTTCTGGCATGGAGCTACTATATCATGGCCAACATGGCATTTACACTGGCGATGTATCCGTGGACCTACCTTGCGAAGCATCATCCGGACGGGAGATGGACCGAGGAGTATCGGGAGCAGCCGCACAAGACTCCGGCTGAGGAAGCGGCGCTGCCTCCCGAAGAACTGGAATCCGTGCTTCAGCGACGGAACTCGTTTCCCGACCTCCCACTGGTGAACTACACCACCCAGTACGGAATGGGATGCTTCGAGGGTCTCAAGGCGTTTCCTCAACAGGACGGCTCGCTCAAGATCTTTCGCCCCGATCAAAACGCCGCGCGTATGCATCGCTCAATGGCAGGATTGATGATGCCCGCTTTTCCAGAGGAACTCTTTGTAAACGGCTGCGTAGAGGTCATCAGGCGCAATCGAGAGCTCGGCTTTTACCCGAAGTTCGACGCTTCCTGGGAAGACGAGGGTTTCGCAAGCGCGGAAGCCATCTACATCCGCCCGTTTAGCTACTCAGAGCCCGGTATCGGGCTGAACTTGAGTTCACATCCCTGGGTAGTGATCGTAAGCACGCCGGTTGGAAGCTACTTCGATCCAAACGCCGCTGCAAAGGCAATAACAACGGAGAAGGTTCGGGCGACGCCGGGCGGAACGGGATGGATCAAGTGTGACGCCAACTACGTGATTCCAACTCTCACCAAAAAAGAAGTCCAAAAAGATGGCTACATGGAGGCGATCTTCCTCGACTCGACGGAGAATAAGTACGTCGAAGAGGGGTCGAGCTGCAACATCTTTTTCTACTTGGAGAACGGCACGCTCGTTACGCCCTCACTCGAAGACACCGTGCTTCCCGGCATTAACCGGGCGAGCGTCATCGACCTGGCTCGCTCGAAGGGCCTCACCATGGAAGAGCGACGCATTACGATCGACGAGGTGATGGATAGCGCAGTGGAGTGCTTTGTGACCGGCACGGCCGCAGGAGTGTCGTACATCGAGTCGATAGAACACAAGGGCAAGACCCGGGTCTTCCGCGACGGTAAGATCGGGGAGCTCACAACCGACCTTCGCCTCACGCTCAAAGGCATCCAGTATGGAACGATCGAAGACAGCTTCGGGTGGATGGCGCCGGCCTGATCTCAGAAGAGGCGGTCGTCGAGATCCTCAGGGATCTGATTGTAAATCCGAAACTCGTACTCGGGCGTAGGATAGAGCGCTTCCCGCTGATTCAAGAAGGCGAGATTACGATCCTCCGTTCGCGTCAACGTGTCCGGATCGCGCTGGTAATTCTCAGCAAGCTCGGTTGACTGCGTGAGATAGACGAGCCCGTCTGAGTATTGCTCGGAGCTCCCCGTTTGCTCGGAGAGCACCTGCAGCGTTACGCCGAGGTTGTTGTATCCCTTGAACAAGTACTCGATCACCGAACGGTGGGTTGGGTCTTCCTCTACGTCGATGCGGTCGATCGAGTCGCGCTGGCGCTCCACTCGGTCGAGCAGCTCGCGGTAGAACGCTTCTGCGGCGAAGTAGCTGCCCCGCACGTAGTGCGTGTTTGCCATAGCCCACAGAAGCGCGTTGGTCTGGGCCACAGGATCGAGTTCCGCCTCCCGGAACTCCTGCAACGCCTGCTCCGTAACTCCCTGACGGTAGTAGATGAATCCCTGCCGATAGTCGAGATCGGGAGTATCGTAGCCGGTCTCTTCGGCACGGTCGTACTGCAGCAGTGCTTGGTCGTACTCGCGAGCAACGTAGTAAAAGATGTCTCCGAGGCGCGCGAACGATCGGGCGAAAACGGAGTTTGGTTGCAGCACGCGGCGACGCAGGCCCTCTTCGTAGAGCTGGATTGCACTCGTAAACGACTCTTGCGCGTCAAGATAGTTCGCAGCCGCGTACTGGTTCTCACCGATGCGGGTATGGGTGTCAATGAGCATTCCGCGATAACGGGATGTCAGGGGCTCCGTTTCGGAGAGCAGCAGTCGAGCCGTGTTCAGCGCGAGTTCCTCCTCTCCGGTCGCGTCGATCTCCTCGTAGTAGCGAGCGAGCTCGTAGTGAACCTCGGGTAAGGTGTTATCAACATCGAGGACCCGGAAGAGGATATCTTCCACGTCCGATAGCTGCCCGTTATCAATGAGATACCCGGCAAGCTCGGCGTAGATCTCAGGGTTAATGGTTGCTCGCGGGTCGTTTTGAAACACGTCTTTGAGCACAACTGCCTGGTCGAGATTGTCGGTGCGAATGAAGTAGCGTAGCATTCGAGAAAGCAACTCGTCTGTTTGCCCAAAGCGCTCGATCAGTCGCGCATAGGCAAGTCTCGCGTTCTCGTACTGCGTCGGGTCCTCTTCGGCCCAGTTCATGTAGTTGTCGGCGAGCAGGAGGCGCGCGTCATAGTCGCCGGTATCCCCGACCAAAATCAGCTGCAAGAGTCGCTCTGCGCGTTCATAATCCGCGAGAATCTCGGACTGGAACTCGGCATAGTCGAGGATGCCTCGCTTTGGTGGCTCTCGAACCGCAATTATCGCCTCGTAACGCCCCTGTGAAAGCCACTCGTTTGCGACACGTTGCTCCTCCGCCGATCGCCCAAACAGCAGCTCCTCGTACTTCTCGCCTGCAAGCGTGTATTGGCGCTCGCGAATAAAAGCCTCTGCGTACTCGTAGTACCAGTTCGGATTCTGCCAGACCTCCCACGCCTGATCAAAACTCTGGTTTCCGAGCGAGTACTGATCGTTCTCGATGTACTCGAGGCCGGTGAGGTAGAGGGAGCGCGCGTAGAGCGGGCGATAGATGACGTTGTAACCGGCAACGCCGAGCAGGGTCACGACTACGAGGAGCAACCCAACGACGCGAAGGATGGGCCAAATGTTCTCGCGAAACTGGTAACGGAAACTGCTTCGTTCCTCTTCGAAGTCAAACCCCGTCTGCTTCTCGTATCCGCGTGGAACCTTGATCTGCTTCCCGACAATGCGGCCAACGTAGTTGGCAATCTCCTGCGCGCTCTTGGCGCCCACGAGCATGCGGCAGAGCTTTTCGACGTCCTCGGTCGTCCCCTTGGCCTCGGCTATGACCTCTTCTACGGCCAACTTAACGTTGAGCGGCAGCCCCGCAAGGGTTGCCTGAAGCGCCCGAAAGTCTTCGTCGGAGAGCTGAAAATCGCCGGGCGCGCGTCCCTGCTGAGCCGCTTGGGCCGCGACCTCTGGAACGTTTATCGCAGGATTGAGGTCCTCTTCGCTCGGGCCCTCATCTTCGAGAACGCCGAATTCGGCACCAAAGTCTCCGAGGCTGAACTCTTCGAGATCCTCGTCTGCGAGTTCATCGAGAGACGGAGCCGACAGCTCTCGAGGAGCCTCTTCTCCCGGCACCACGGGCGGTTCATCGAACGAGAAGTCATCTCCCGGGGGGGCGAACTCCTCGTCTTCCTCGTCGGTGAACTCAAAGCCACCGAGTTCCCCGAGGCCATCTGCAGGGAGCTCTTCGGAGCCGTCGTCGAGCGCTCCCCCCTCATCCGGCAGGTCAAAGTCTCGGAGATCATCGCCGAACTCGTCGTCCGCCGGTGACTCGAGCTCCTCCGGCTCATCGCTTGACGCAGGCTCAAGCTCGTCGTCGAGCCCGGCAAAGAAATCGTCGTCACCGGCATCGGGAAAGCCGAAATCCGCCCCGTCG
This sequence comes from Spirochaetota bacterium, assembly GCA_048624115.1. Classification (GTDB taxonomy): domain Bacteria; phylum Spirochaetota; class Spirochaetia; order DSM-27196; family SLST01; genus SLST01. The sequence continues at coordinate 12,764 of JBMCTC010000007.1, read as the reverse complement.
AGATCAAACCCTTCGTCTTGTTCATCGATCTGCTCGGGAACCTCGGGCTCAACCTCGGCCGCTTCCTCACTATCCTGTTCGTCCGCCAACCCTTCCATAAGAGCAGACATCTCGTCGCCAAACTCGTCGTTTTCCTCGTCTTCGTCGAAATCCGGTGGAAACACGTCGTCACCGCCCGTCTCATCGGGCTCGGCCTCGTCGGTGACGAAATCGTCGAGGCCGCCGAAGAAATCGTCTCCAAACTGATCGTCGAAGTCGTCCTCGATGGGGCTGATAGCTTCATCGTCAAACTCGTCGAACGTCTCGTCGGGGCTTTCCGAGTCCTCATCGGAGAGAAGGTCATCAAAACTCGGCGCAGCGGGCCGATCGAGGTCGTCGTCGGCAAGCAGGTCGGAAAGGTCGGAGCTCACACCCTCTTCGGGCTCTGGGACCTCTTCGACCTCTTCGCCCCAAGAGCGGACGACCGAGGGTTCATCACCCATAGAGATGAGACGATTGTTAAACTTGCGGATGTCTTGTAGAGAAGGCATGCCCTACTTCTTTGTCGGCCTCTTTCGTCACTCGTTAAGGGTAATCGCGAGTATGACGATGTTTAGATTGTACCAGAATGCTGTTTGGAAGAAAATGGATCGCCACAATCCTCGTGCTCCTCGTATTCGGCTCTCCGGCACTGGCCCAGAGCATGCGGGCCGGGCAGGAGTTGAGCTTCGTCCTTGAACTCGGGGCACTGGAGAACGCGGGCCCTCCGCGATTGCTTGCTGGTGAGCTTCTGCTGACGTACGAGTTTGATTCGGACCCGGCGAGCGGCAGAGTGCATACCGTTCAGGCGGCCTTCTCTCACGAGAACTACAGCGTGCTCCATCCATTCTCCCGCAACGAGAACGGCGTATACGTGCTGCTGACCGAGATCCCGCACAACTCAGACCCGCTGTACTATCGGTTGGTAGTCGATGGTACGTGGACAGTCGATCCAAACAATGCGAACCGCGCCGTAGACCGCTGGGGTGTGACGCTCTCTGAGATCGTTGTCCGACCCGAGCCGTTGGCCTCACGGGTGCCGGTGGTGTACTCCGGCGGCGAAGTCGAGTTTGTCCTTCGAGCAGAGCCCGGCAGCCGAGTTTCCATTGCGGGAAGCTTTAATGCTTGGGACCCGTTTATGACGCCGCTGTTTGAGACCGAGCCGGGAGTCTACCGCAGACGGCTACGTGTCGGCGCCGGGGAACATTTCTATTATTATGTGGTAGATGGATTTCGGCTTCCCGACCCAGAAAACGATGAGACACGATGGAATCGAAACGGCCAACAGGTAAGTGTGCTCCGAGTCGATTAATCGCCCGACGCGCATACACCATTCTGACGCTCACCCTGACTCTCGCCGCATGCGCGGGAGGCCGGTACGGTTTCACCGGGGTTGAGGGCGGGGATCGCCTCCTCGTTGACACGGCCGGAGCGAAGGTTCTCATTCAGGTTGATCTCGATCGAGGATATGAGGCGGCCGCGGAGTTCACGCAAAAGGCCGTGCTGCGAATGGGTGAGGACACGCATACGGTCATTCAGTCCGGACTCGATGATCCGTTCGAGCTGGAGGTGGAGAATGGCGAGTCGGGAGGTCAACTTGAGATTCTGCTCGGTTTTTGTCATTCTTCAGAGAAGGAAGTGTGTTTTGTTGACCGAGCAGTTCTTGCTATAGAGCGCGATGGGCGCCGCAATGCAGGGTCAGAGGCCTCTATCGTGGACATTCGCTACCGTCCGCGACCTCCGCAGTAGCCAAGCCGCGAAACGGGCGCTTGGCAGCGCACTCGGCTTCAGAGATACTATTCGGCACCTGACAAGATCACGCGAAGGAAACGAATGAAACCTGAAGTACTTGGCCCAATCCTGGAAGTATTCGATGCCCCGGGCGGCGACACAGTAGACGACAAGCCGGAAAAGATCACACCCGCCACGGTGTTCCAGCCCGGAAAGCCGAAAAAACGCGCGCTCATTAACAGAATTCTCGACCAGTTGGTGTTGCCCGGGAGCGGCATCACGAACATCGAAGCGTTCGAAGAACTCTATCGGCTCAGTCAGGGTGGTGTTCCATGCCTGATTCTCATGGAACACTACTCCAACTTTGACATTCCATGCCTCTACTATCTGCTCCAGAAGGAGCGGAAGCCTCAAATTGCAGATCACATCACGGCGATGGCCGGCATGAAGTTAAATGAGGAGAGCACGTTCGTAAACGCTTTTGCAGAGGCGTACACCCGGGTTGTAATCTATCCATCTCGATCGTTGGCAGGCATCACCGATCCAGACGAGCGAAAGCAGCAAGAGGCACGCAGCCGAGAGATCAACATGGCCGCCACGAGGTCGATGATTCGCATCAAGCACGAAGGAGAGATGATACTGGTTTTTCCAAGCGGCACCCGCTACCGCGAGGGTGAACCAGATACAAAACGTGGCGTAAAAGAAGTCGACTCTTACATGAAGTCATTTGAATACGTGGTGTTCGTTGGAATCGCAGGCAACGTGCTTCGGATCCATCCTACGGGCGATATGGCACGCGATCTCGCGACGCGCGACGTTGTGACGTTGACGGTTTCGGACGTTGTCTCGTGCCGAGAGTTCAGAGACAGCGCGCGTGAGAATCCGTGCTCCGACGACCTGAAACAGTGCGTTGCCGACGCTGTAATGGAGCGGCTTGAGCACCTGCACGAACAAGCCGAAGCAATCAGAGCGAAGCAACTCTAACCGGCGTGTTGCGCTCGGTGCCACGCTTCGACGTCAACCGTCAGCTTGGCGCCAACACGACTCATTCCGTAACTCTCGAACTTCCCCACAAAGCCAAAGGCCGCGCCGTTTAGCGAGAGTACAACGTGCGCGACGTGCTCAACGTGGGCCAGATCAAAGAAGCGCTCGAGAAGTGCACGCGCGACGCCGAGCCCACGAAACTCAGGCAGAACGTAGAGCTGCTGGACGAATGCCGCCCGCGCCTCTCCTTCCCGCATCACGCGCACCCATAAGAATCCGGCGAACTCCTCTCCAAGCGTCTCGGCAACGAGTACACGACTCTCAGCGTGATGCGGCCCGGGCTTGTGGGCACGCTGCTCACGGTAGTGCAGTTCCACCAACGACTCGCTCAACTCGTCATAAATCTCAGAGAACGCCTCACGATCGAGCGACTCGATTCTCTCGACCTCGGTTTCGAGCATCTCCCGAAACACAAAATCAACATCGACCAGCTCGTCGGTGGCCTCGCTCATGTCAAGCTCTGCAAGTCGCTCGAGGCCTTCTCGCTCGCGCATCTCGTTGAACCATTCGGTGACCAGGGCACGCATGTGGCGATCCTTGAAGGTAAACCAACTGCGCTCTATCTCGCGGCGCTCACGAACCGTGTCCTTGAACTGCCGGAAGACGCCACGACCTGAGGCGAGTATTGCGCGAAGGCGTTCTCGAAAGATCGGATTGTGGAGCGTGGAGACGAACTGCTCCATGAGATTGTACCCATCGACGCTCTGCCACGGAGGAACCGGGATGTATCGAGACTCGGCCGCCTGGGCCGCGCGCTCGCTTGCGGGTACGACCGTTGACTCGTGAGTGTCGAGATAGAACTCCTGGTCTTGATTCTCCATCCCAAAGATGATCTGATCGATCAGCTCTCGCGAAAAATGTACTTCCGCAATCATACAAAGCCTCCGGTCATCCGGTCCAGCTCGACACGAACCTCGCTGAGATGCAGTTTGCGCACCTTCGATGAACCACGGGCGAGCAGTTCGACACTACCGGTGTCCACAGTGAGGGTACTCACGATGATGCGAAACGGCACGCCAATCAAATCCGCGTCACGAAACTTCGTACTAATCGAGACACCGCGATCATCGAGCAACGCAACGTCACCGAGATCGTCATGAATCTCTTCGAGGATGCGTTTTACGTGCGGCGACCTGCCAATGCCCATGAGAAAGACGTAGAAGGGCGCGAGATGCGCCGGCCAGGCGAGGCCCCGTTTGTCGTTGTTTGCCTCTGCCACGGCGGCCAACAAGCGGCTAATGCCGATCCCATAAGCTCCGAGGTAGGGGTGAAAGGTGCGTTTTGTGCTATCCGAGAGCGTCAACCGAAGCTTTCGCGAGTAGTACCCACCGATACGAAAAATGTGACCGAGCTCAATCACCCGCTGTTCGACGAGGGGGGTCCCGCAACGTACACAATCCGCGCCAGGTACGACGCGGGCAATATCCACAACCTTGTCGCCGTCGAAGTCGCGGAGAAAGTTCACGTTCTTGAGCCGATACCCCGACTCATTGCTCCCAAACGTGAGATTGGGCGTCAAAGCGACCACCGGATCAACGATTAGTTTGACGCTCACGTCAAGACCCAGCAAATCAAGAGGAAGGTCCACCGGTCCGATCGCACTCGGGTCAAGGCCGATAAGCTCGAGCTGTTCTCGATTCGCGACGCTAACGACCGGCGCGTCGACCGCGTGAGCGAGCTTTTCCGCGCTTACCTCCTGATCGCCGCGAACGATCGCGAGAATCAAGGTGTCGCCTGCAGTGTAGGCCATGGATTTGCCAAGCCTTCGAAGTGGCACCCCGAGCACGGCTGCAAGCTCCCGCATCGAGGATGCCGCACCCGTCTCGACGCGCTCCACCGGCAGCGGCGGCTCCGGCCGGCTCTCGATTGTGCCCACGGCAACTTCTCGGTTTGCGGTATACCCACAGCCGCCGCACGTGACGACGACATCGTCGCCGGCCTCAAACGGCATTACAAACTCAAACGATCGTTCGCCCATCATCACACCGTTCGCTGCCTCGGCGGTTATGCACGGGACGTTGCAGCTTGCGAAGATACGCTGATAAGCGTTGAACACACGAGGAAGAAAGTTATTGAGCTCTGTGAACGAGCGGTGGAATGAGTACGCGTCCTTCATGATGAGCTCGCGAGTGCGAAGGAGCCCGCCACGCGGCTTCATCTCGTTTCGATACTTGGTTTGCACTTGATACAGAAAGATCGGCAAGTCTCTGTAGGAATGAACCATCGACTTAACGAGATCTACCGCGGCCTCTTCGTGAGTCGGGGCAAGAACCAGACGCTTTCCGGACCGGTCGCGAAAACTGATCATTTCGTCACCGAAGAGTTCAGCGCGACCGCTACGCTGCCACAACTCCATCGGGTTTACGAGCGGAATCTGGACTTCTTGCCCGTCGAGCGCCTCCATCTCGCTTCGCACGAGGTTGGAGAGCTTGTGCAACACGCGCATGCCGAGCGGTAAGATCGTGTACAGGCCCTGCGAGAGCGGACGAATGAAGCCGCCACGCTGCAGGAGTTCGTGGCCTCTCGAGTGTACGGCACGAGGCTTGTCCCGAGATGTCGTGCTTGCGAGCCGACTGAAGCGCATTCATCCCATACTACTACCGCGTGCTCGTGACGAAAAGCCATGTTAATGGTAGCTTACAATCATAACGGAGGAGACATGAGCACCATTGAATTTGTTGAAGCGCGTGAGATTTTGGACTCACGCGGCAATCCCACGGTAGAAGTGGATATTGTCTTAGAAGACGGATCGTTCGGCCGAGCCGCCGTCCCATCAGGCGCCTCAACCGGCGAACACGAGGCGGTGGAGCTGCGTGACGGCGACAAGGGTCGATTTAAAGGAAAGGGCGTTCTCAAGGCGGTCGAGAACGTGAACAACGTGATTGCGGCAGAGATCGAAGGACTCGACGCACTCGATCAAGTCGATATCGATAAGACGCTGATCGATCTCGATGGAACTGAGAACAAGTCGAAGTTGGGGGCGAATGCGATTCTCGGTGTCTCGCTGGCAACCGCTCGCGCGGCGGCGGACTACCTCGAGCTCCCACTCTTCAAGTACTTGGGCCCCTACCACACCACGATGCTGCCGGTTCCGATGGCAAACATCTTGAACGGTGGCTCCCACGCGGACAACTCGGTCGATTTCCAGGAGTTTATGATCATGCCGATCGGAGCAGAGAGCTTCCGTGAGGCGGTTCGCATGACTGCTGAGATCTTTCACACGCTCAAGGGAGTTCTGAACAGCAAGAACTACTCGACGGCGGTCGGGGACGAAGGTGGTTTTGCCCCGAACTTGAAGAGCAACGAAGAGGCAGTCGAGGTTATTCTCGAGGCGTGCGAAAAGGCCGGCTACAAGGCCGGCGAGCAAATCATGATTGCCCTGGATCCCGCGTCGAGCGAGTTCTACGACTCAGAGAAGGGCAAGTACGTTTTCAAGAAGTCAGATGGCCGGGAGCTCTCGTCCGAGGAGATGGCCTCATACTGGGCCGAGTGGGCCGGCAAGTACCCCATTATCTCGATCGAAGACGGAATGGCAGAGGATGATTGGGACGGTTGGAAAGCGCTCACCGACAAGATTGGTGATAAGGTCCAGCTCGTGGGTGATGACTTGTTCGTGACGAACACTACTCGACTCAAGCGAGGAATTGATGAGGGCATCGGAAACAGTATCTTGATCAAGGTTAACCAAATCGGAACCCTCACCGAGACGTTTGAGGCGGTAGAGATGGCAAAACGCGCCAAGTACACCGCAATTGTCAGCCACCGGAGCGGAGAGACCGAAGATGCGTTTATCGCAGACCTGGTCGTGGCCCTCGAAACCGGACAGATCAAGACGGGCAGCATGAGCCGATCGGACCGTTTGGCCAAGTACAATCAGCTGATGCGCATCGAGGATATGCTCGAGTCAACGGCGAAGTACGCGGGCAAAGAGGCGTTCTACAGCATCGAGCGATAGGTCCGCGGAGACGAATTGCTCGATCAAAAAAAAGCCGACCAAGCGGTCGGCTTTTTTTTATCCATCGACAGTAAAGCGGGCATATCCCTGTTCGGTCTCCCGCCACGTGAATTCAACGTCGGTCACATGAGCCATGCCGGGCCCCTCCTTGAGCCACGCGGCCATCTGGTCGACCGCCGTTGGGTTACCCTCGCAGTCTACTCGTACCGTCCCGTCAGGCTCGTTTCGCACGAACCCTTTCACCCCGAGACTCTTTGCTTTTGAGCGGGTGGAGTACCGAAATCCGACGCCCTGAACGCGGCCGTGAACACGAGCGGAAAAAGCTTTACCTTCTGCCATTGTAAATCAACTCCCTTACCTTTTCTTCAATTTCACCATAATCGAACGGCTTCGCAAAGTAGGGAAAGACGAGCTCTGTATCGGGATCGAGATAGCCGCTCATGACGAGGACAGGAGTATTCGGGCAGAACCGCTCGAGGAACTTGAGCCAGTATCCGCCGCCAAAGAGCTCCATTCGAAAATCTGTGATAAGTGCATCGACGGAGTGGTCGATCAGTATTTTGATCGCCCCCACTCCTTCTGAAGCAACGAGAACGTGATGTCCGCGACTCTCGAGAAAATCGCGCAGAGACAAGCGAATCGAGTCGTCATCCTCCACAACAAGTATTGTATCAGATGACTCCATGGGCTAACTCGTCTTTCGTTCGTCTACCAAGTCTTGGATAACCGAAAGCAGTTGGTCGAGTTCCAGAGGCTTTGGCAGGAATGCGTCGGCGCCTTCCGAGAGGATCGCCTCTCGTTCTGCCGGGTCGTCGAGTCCAGAAACAGCGACGATGATCGGCTTGCCTGCTCCACTTCCCTCCTTAATGCTCTTGGCCAGCTTATGGCCGTTGACGCCAGGAAGGTCGATATCGAGGATGACTAAGCCGGGCTTCTTCTCGGCGAGCATTCGGCCCGCTTCGAATCCGTCAAATGCCTGATAGACGTCAAAATCGGGGTGCTTTTTCCCGAGGTACTGGTGAACCAGGTTATTGAGGTCCTTGTCGTCGTCTACGATGAGGACGGTGTCGATATCGAGTTGCTCCTCGAGCACACGCTGCAACTCATCGGGCATACGCATGCCACGGGAATGCAGAAAATCTACCAGATCCTCCGAGTACACGCGGTACTGACCGCCCGGGGTGGTAAAAGCCTTCAAATAGCCGTTCTTGATCCAATTGATTGCTGTCTGGTTAACGACGCCGCATATGTTGGCTACTTCGAGCGCTGAAAAAATCCGGACCTTCTTGTCATTCTTAGCCATTCATCTACCTCGAAACTCCGTCTCCTCGTTGATCCTGTAATCGTACCAGCGTTCAGCGAGTTCGGCAAGTATATATCTGAAATATCCAGAATATCAACCAATTAGTCGATTGAGTGACGGTGCATCACTTCTCCGATTATCGCACGGGAAAAACCTCGTCTGTAGAGCTTGTCGACAATTTCTTCTCGGGATGGAGTAGTTCGTCGCAGAATCTTCTCGACGAATCGTGACGCCGAGTCGACAAACGCCGCCTCGTTCTCGTGAAGCAAACGGTCAATCGTCTGCTCGGCGAGGTCTGCGCGCACGCCCCGCTCACGCAGGCGCTCTACGAGCACGGCGCGCCCTTCAGGGTGGCTTCTCAATCGGCTCCGAGCCCAGCTCTCCGCAAAGCGCGCATCGTCGAGGTACCCGGCGTCCTCGAGCGAATCAAGCGCATGCACGATAGACTGCTCGTCGAGTTGCCGTTGGCGGAGCTTTTGGTGAAGAAGGAATCGGCTGTGTTCTTGACGGGAGAGAAGGCTCAGCGCGCGGTTATACGCAACGTGAAACCGACTTGTACTCAGAATCTGTTCCCAGCGCTCGCCAGGGAGCTCCTCGTCTTCGTGAAACGGAGCTTGTTCCCAAACGCGCCGTGAGATAAAAAAAGAGGAGGCATCGGCAAGGACTACACGTATCTCCTCGCCGGGCCTCCCTCGCTTTCGCTGGGTAAGTTCTACAATCTTAACGCTTGGAGAACTGGAACTTCTTGCGTGCCTTTGGTCGTCCATACTTCTTGCGTTCGACCATTCGAGGATCACGGCGCATAAAGCCGTTCGCCCGAAGCGCGGGCAAGTTGGTCTCGTCCTGGCGAACAAGCGCGCGAGAGAGTCCGTGACGAATAGCACCAGCCTGACCGGTTGGTCCCCCGCCGTTTACATTGACGAACACGTCATACTGACCCTTCAGGTCGGTGACTTCGAGCGGTAGTTCACACATGACCTCGTGAACTTTCACGGGAAAGTACTCAGCGAGTTCACGGCCATTTACCGACCATTTGCCGGTACCCGGCCTCAGATATACGCGGGCCACCGATGTCTTTCTCCGGCCCGTGCCTTGCCAAACGTTCTGATCCACCTCGTGCTCCTTATGAGAGTGAAAGCTCTTCGGGCTGCTGCGCAGCGTGCGGATGCTGTGCGCCTGCGTACACCTTGAGATTGGTGAACAGCTTCCGACCAAGCCGATTCTTCGGCAGCATGCCGCGTACGGCGTGCTCTACCGGGAAGGTCGGCTTTTGAACGAGCATTTTTTCGTAGTTTCGGGACTTGATCTGTCCAGGGTACCCGGTGTGATGATAGTACATCTTCTGCGCAGGCTTACGCCCGGTGACGCGTACCTTGTCTGCATTGATGACAATCACGTAGTCGCCAATCTCTTGATTCGGAGCGAACTCGGGCTTGTGCTTGCCGCGAAGTATGGTCGCAACCTTTGTCGCGAGGCGGCCAAGAATCTCGCCTTCTGCGTCTACGACGTACCACTTGCGTTCTACGTCTTGTGTCTTTGGGAATATGGTTTTCATAGCTCTCTTAAGGCACCGGCCTATTTCGCCGCCTCTGCCTCTGCCTCTTCCTCTGCTTCTTCTCGCTTTGCTTCAATTCGATCCTTAATATCGGCAATACCGATAAAGACGGCAATGAGGCCGATCAGGATCGCAAGGATAGGAACACCGCCCTTAAGGAAATCCACCACGAACGGCCACCACTGAAGGGACCATTCTACCGGAAGCACCGAGTAGACCGCGAACGCGATGAAAATCAGACCGACGATTAGTGCCACCATGGCATTCCTCCTATCTAGGCAAAAGCGTCCCTGTAAGATAGCAAAATCCACTCAAGTGTCAACCACCCTTTTGATCGGCCGCGATTCCGTAATTACCTTAGCGATATGCTACATGTCACGATTAACGCGGAGCGCTGCATTGGCTGCGGTCTCTGCGAAGAGGCAATGCCCGACCTCTTTCGTGTTGGACCATATCACGCCTCGACGGAACGGGAGCAAGTCTCAGATTCGCTCGGCCCAGCCATCGCTGAGATCGCTGCGCAGTGTCCCGTCTCTGCGATCCAGGTGCGCGGATACTCACTCCATCTTGCGAAGGACAATGGACAAGAAGGCGAGCGAGAAGAAGAGCATCGGGAGATTGGTGAGTATGAGCGGGAATATCGCAACTTCCCCAACTGAAACCTGATCGAGCCGTACGATGCCCAGCGTGTCGAGAGCCTGGAACACTACATCTGCATAGTGCGCAACAGTGCCTACGACGATGAGCATCCAGGCCGTATCTCGGGTTCGCGACCACACCAAGATGGCCAAAAACGTCGCGAATGCCCCAATCAAAAAGCGCGAGGCCATCAAGATGATCTGCTCACTCGCCACGTTGCCCTCCTATGATCTCGAGCGAAACTCGTTCGAGCTTCTTTTGCTCACCTTCCGACATCTCCCTCGGGTAGATAGACGGATAGCTGCTATCCGGACTGATCAAAATATCATGCTCGAGAAAACGTAAAAATCGTTGCTCGTAGGTCGCTTCGTCAATGTGATCTACGTCTGCCATGGTCAGGTAGGGCCCGGTCGAGCGAAATCCGGGCACCGCAGGCTCCGGTCGCGCCTCGAGACGCACTGTCATGTGAGCTACGAGCGTCGCGGCGCGAAGTGATGGCTCCGGTAGTGGCGGGGCCGGGCGCGTGGCGGCAGCCTGCAGGAGAAGCGGGATCACGCTAAAGGCCGAGGGCAAGGGAAGAAGGACGATGACCGCCCTGGCGCGCTGCACCCCGTGGCCGGCCCACACCGCCTCGGGCAGCTCCGGTCGCCACAGCCACACCTCGCGGGTAGCTTCACCGCCCGCCCGGTGACCGCCCGCCACGGTAACGCCCGCACCGCCTCGGCCCGCGGTTGGCGATACGGCCACCGGATCCCACACTCGTGGCGAGGTGCCGGTAGCTCGGACCGCGTCGAGTGCCGACTCAACCGTGGGGTAGAGCAGCACGTGCTCGTACGTGAACGGCTTGGCCCAGACGTCGCGCGGCATCGTTTGTTCGAGCAACGACGCCACGATCTTTCGGACGCGATCCGGCTCCGGCGAGGGAAACGGCGAAAGCACGCCACGCTCGAGCACGTTCTTCACGTCGTGAACGAGCTTTCCCGGGCGGTGTCCCAACATCGCCCTACCGCCGTCCTGATAGAGGTCGAGGATGCGTCGTTCCTTAGGTGCGTAGAGGCGAAACCCGCGTGCGCGCTTGATGTGGGGTAATCGCGCCAGCCGAGCGGCCGCGGCATCAGAAATCACCGTCAATCTTCTCCAGTTGAGTGTACTTGGGCAGGAACCGGGCCGAGCGGCCGGTCTCAAAATTCACGGTTACCACGAGCTCGTTACCACCGTACCAACTCTGCGTGACCACGCCCGCGCCGTAATCATCGTGGTAGACGGCAGTTCCCGGTGGATACTCGTTCTCGGACTCCGCCGAGCGCGTGTAGTCGTTGCTCGTCTCAATGAGCTCGCGCGGGATCTCACCGACAAATCGACTCGGGAGCAAGTCGAGGGTTCGTCCATGCAGGCGTCGGTAGCTACACGAAGTCAGGTAGAGTTCGTCTCGGGCGCGAGTGACCGCTACGTAAAAGAGACGACGTTCCTCCTCGATGTCCTCGGGACTCTCCTCTCCCCCACGTGGAAAGAGCCCCTCTTCGAGCCCAGTGATGATCACGCGTTCGAACTCGAGGCCCTTTGTGTTGTGCATTGTAATGAGAATGACGTTCGCATCACTGGACTGGTCTTGCTCGCGCGCCTGGTCGAGTTCGATGATCTCGAGGAACTCGGCAAGATCCTCCTCGGTCGCAAGGTAGAGGCTGGCGGCGTTCACGAACTCTTCGAGGTTCTCTACTTTGGTTCGCGCGGTCACCGGGTCTTTGTTTTCTGCATGGTGGTCCCACAGACCGGTCTCCTTGAGCATGCGCTCGGTGAACTCGGAGAGACGCCCACTGCCAAGGGCTCCCTGCAGCGCAGAGATCGTATCCACAAAACGACGAAGCGAGCTGCCGGCTTTTTTCGAGAGTGATTGAATCGCGGCCTCACACGCGACCAAGAGATTGCCGCCGGCGGTGTAGATCTGCGAGGCGATTGTCTCGATGCTCTTTGCACCTATGCCGCGTGTGGGCTTGTTCACGATTCGGCGAAACGAAATCTCGTCGCGGGGGTTCGCGAGGAATCGAAGGATCGCAAGCGCATCTTTGACCTCTTCCCTCTCGTAGAAACGGAGTGAGCCGACGATACGATAGGGAATGCCCTCGTGAAGGAGCGCCGACTCGAAGAGGCGGCTCTGCGCATTGGTCCGGTAGAGAATTGCGGTCTCGGTCGGGTTCTCCTTGATCAGACGCAGCGCGTAGCGTACCTCATCGTCCTGATCTCCCAAGAGCGCCAAAACGGGCCGCGTGCCACCGAGCCGATCGGTCCAGAGTTTCTTCCCGAGCCTGCCGACATTGTTCGCCACGACGGCGGAGGCCACGTCGAGAATCGGGGCCGTAGAACGGTAATTCTGCTCGAGCTTGATGACCGTGGTCTGCGGAAAGCTCTCCGCGAAGGTGAGAATGTTGCGCACCTCGGCTCCACGAAAGCGATAGATGCTCTGATCATCGTCGCCCACGACACACACGTAGGTGCTCTCGTTGGCGAGTTGCTTCACGAGC
>JBMCTC010000006.1:0-32847 GCA_048624115.1 Spirochaetota bacterium | reverse complement strand
GATCCGTGTTTCTTGGTATCGGCCTGCAAGCATTTCGAGAACGAGATCGAAATGCTCGCGAGGCAGCTCAGCGTACGGATAGCTCGAGCGTATCGCGCTGTACAGCGCAGCTACCCGCCACGTCTCTACCGTCGTCATGCTGATGATGACTTGTGCCAGGACGTCGAGTGCGCCGCGCACCGGTTCCACACGCTCGACTTCGCGCTTTGCGACTGCTTCGCCCATCGCGACCGCATCGATGAGATCGCGCCCATGCAACGGGAAGAGGACCGCTCGACTGACGGCGCCAACCTGATGCCCGGCTCTCCCAATGCGCTGGAGCGTTGAACGGATCTCCGGAGGCGTACCAACGAGCACAACTTGATCAAGGGTTCCTATGTCGATTCCGAGTTCGAGTGAGTTCGTTGCAACGATCGCTCGTAACTCACCGGCTTTCAGGGCGTGCTCGACGAACTCACGTAGCTCGCGAGAGAGCGACCCATGATGCGAGTATGCAACCGGCGTTGCTCTGCCCTCGTTGAGAAGGAGCGTGATCTTTTCCGCGTGCCGACGCGTGTTGACAAAGATCAACGTGGATTGGTTGCACTCGATTATCCGCATGAGTTCGCGTCCGAGGTGAGGCCAGAAGCCGGGTTCAGACGTCGGCTCATCGGTGTCGGGAAAGCGAACGGAGAGCTCGATGAGCTTTCGCGCTGCACTCTCGATGAGCCGCACCGGACGCGGGCCGTTCGGCCCCACGCCTGCGACGAAGGCTGCAACGAGGTCCATCGGTCGGACTGTCGCAGAGAGCGCTATGCGTTGGAACTCTCCGGCGAGCAGCGCGACTCGCTCGACAGCGGTTATGAGGTGTGTGCCGCGCTTCTCGCCGACGACGGCGTGAATCTCGTCGAGAATCACCGTACGCACGCTGCCGAGCATCGTGCGCGCACGTGGTGAACTGAGTATGAGGTTGAGGCTTTCCGGCGTGGTAATCAAGATAGCCGGCGGGCGGCGGATCATCGACCGGCGTTTCGAAGACGGTGTGTCGCCGCTCCGCGTAGCCACTCGAATCTCAGGTAAGTTCGTGTTCCTCTCCCTTGCGAGCTCTTCGATCTGCGAGAGCGGAGCAAGGAGGTTTCGCTCGATATCGTTATTGAGTGCCTTTAGAGGCGAGATATAGAGCAGCGAAACGCGATCCGTCGGCCATTGCTTTGTAAGGAGCGCGTTGATGCCGCAGAGGAATGCCGTGAGTGTTTTGCCACTCCCGGTTGGCGCGGAGACCAGCACGTGTTCCCCGTTGAGTATGTGAGGCCACGCGTCAAGTTGCACTTCGGTCGGTGCGGGATACGTACGATCGAACCAGGTCTTGACGATCGACGAAAATGAATCCGGCAGATGAACGGGCACGGTATGACCATAGTTTGCAACAGCGAATCTGTACAGTGACTTTGCGGGCTCCAGCCGATATTGTATTCTGCTTCGAAATGGAGGGGTCTTATGAGAGGAAAAACATTTCTCTTTATCGCAATACTGACGGCCGCGATCAATATCCTTGTCCCGTACTTGCTGCTGGCTCATATCGGAAGCTTCTGGGCCAGCTTCTTCTTTTGGTGTGTGATTACCGCCGCAGTCATCGTTTTCGCAGCAGTTCACACCCGCCGTTGGAGGAATGAGTAATGCAGCCGATTACCGTTGTTGTCGCGATGATCGCATGGACGGTCATCGCTGTCATAATCGCCGCTGCTGCGCGGCGTGGCATGGGGCAAGGAGCGAGCGAGTTCTTTCTCGGAGGTCGCAGGATCGGCGGATTCGTCTCCGGTATGACGTACGCCGCAACGACCTACAGCGCCTTTATGCTCGTGGGGCTTGTCGGACTGACGTACCGGAGTGGAGTAGGTGCGCTCGGTTTTGAGATGACCTATCTCATCTTCACAGTGCTCTTTTTGATCGTGTTTGGACCGCGCTTTTGGCTCGTCGGCAAGCGACACGGACACATCACGCCACCTGAGCTTCTGGGCTTTCGCTACGAGAGCAAATGGGTGTCGTTTGTTGCCGCAATCATCTCGTTTGTCATGCTCATTCCGTACTCGGCTGTCCAACTGATCGGATCCGGATTGCTTGTTTCAGGACTTACCGGCGGCCAGGTGCCGTTTATGGTCGGCGTGCTCGTGATGGCGGTTCTCGCCGGTGTTACCGCGCTGTGGGCAGGTATGCGCTCGGTGAGTTGGACCGATGCGTTCCAGGCAATCACGATGATCGTCACTAGTGTTATCGCGGTGGTTTTTGTCGCATTCCAGTTTTTTGATGCGCCTGCTGGTCTCTTCTCGGCAGTCGAGGCGAACCAGCCCGAGTTGCTCGAGTTCACCTGGTCTCCGGCACTCTTCTTCGGGTTGACGTTGCCGTGGGCATTCTTTGCACTTACCAATCCGCAGGTTTCTCAGCGTCTCTTTATCCCGGACCGACTACGAAGCATGCGGCGGATGATCATCTACTTTGCCGTCTTTGGCTTCCTGTACACGATCATCAGCACGCTGTTTGGGTTTGCGGCGACGCAGATCGTGCCGGGCCTCGAAAATCCCGACGCCGCGATGCCTGAGCTTCTCGCACGGCTGCCGGTTGCACTCGCAGTTATCCTGTTTATTGGGATTTTCGCTGCGGCCTCGAGCACGCTCGGCTCGATTATTCTTACGTTGAGTTCGCTCTTTACACGCGATGTCGTGAAAGTAATCAAGCCAGACATCTCTGAGAAGAGCGAACGGGTCATTGCCCAGGTTGCTATGGTTATTCTTCTTGCTCTCTGCGTCGGATTCGCTTCTCTGCAGTTGGGGCTCATCGCGGTGCTTTCGAGCATGGCCAGCGGGGGACTCTGGGTTATGGCGCCCGCGATTATCGGTGCGTTTTT
The DNA here is from genome assembly GCA_048624115.1 of Spirochaetota bacterium. GTDB lineage: Bacteria > Spirochaetota > Spirochaetia > DSM-27196 > SLST01 > SLST01. Next base: position 29,966 of record JBMCTC010000006.1, on the reverse strand, counting down.
CTGGAAACGAGCGACCACTCCGGCTGCTCTGTGGTCAATGGCCATCGGGGCGGTCGTGACTGGGATCCTCTATCTGACTGGATTCTATCCGCTTGGGTGGTGGCCCTCGGTCTGGGGTGCCGGGCTCACGACGATTCTCTTTGTTTGCATTAGTCTTGTAACCGCACCACCACCGGGTGGGGCAAAGTTCATCGAATCGCTCGAGCAAGAACTTGTTGATAGGAAGCTGCGGTAAGGTGGCCACCGACGTGGTAGGTTCCTCGGTGGGAGACCATGGCGCTATCTGAAGGTGTGCAATCGAGACTAAAAGCTCTGGCAGATCTATTTGCTTCCGAACTTCCGGGGCGTATCGCGGAGGTCGTAGCGGCTGTGAAGGCTGCCGACAATGGGTACGATCCTGAGGCGTTTGCAGAACTTCGGATGCGCAGTCACAAACTCGCCGGATCCGCGGCCACCTTTGGGTTTGTCACGATTACCGCGACCTCGCGACAGATCGAACACATCGTAGAAAGGGCACTTTCCGAGGAGCGGCCGCTCGAAGAGCAGGAGGGAGTCGAGGTCCGGCGGTTGGTCGAAGATCTCAGCGCAGCACACGAGCCGGCGCCACGGTCCGCTGAACAGGACGCCGAGCCGGTGAATCGGCACGCAAGACGATCGGATGGCCCGCGGGTGCTTGGCTTCCTCAGCGAAGAGACGTTCGAGCTTCTCGAAGAGTATTTGGGCATGCTCGGCATCACCCTCGACAGAAAAGAGCGTTTAGAAGACGTGCGTTCTGGAGACTCTCATAGCGCCGTTGCCGTTGTGGTCGAGCTTCCGCGCGACCGGTCGGGAGTGCTCACAATGGCAGAGATCCAGTCCACCGGGCTCGGTGAGGGGTCGATGCTCTACGTTCTCGCCCCCGAAGATGCGGCAAAGCTACGTTTGCAAGTGACCCGTTTGGCTCATGCTCGCTACATCGCGGCGCCATATCCGCTCGAGGGTATTGCCGAGGAGATACACGCGGCAATCGACGCATCGAGAGGGGTTCGCAGTGTGCTCGTTGCCGGGATCCCGGGTGGTATCCGGGATCGCGTCGCGAAGACGGTGGAAGAGTCAAACTATTCGGTTGTAACGATCGAGTCGATAGAGGCGCTGTTTAGCGAGGTCGTGTTTTTGCAACCCGAGGCGGTGATCTTTACCGGCGACTTGATTGACGCTCGTCGCGGCGATGCGTGCCGTGCGCTCGGTCAGGACTCGACGCTTCCACCGACGAGCATCCTCTACGTCTGCGACCCTTCGCAACCGATAAACGAGTTCGAAGCGTTCGACGCGGGCGCGCGGCAAATTGTTCCGGCGCAGGAGTCTCAACGAATGCTCGCATGGCTCAACCAGGTGCAGCGGGACGGTCGCAGGGGAGAAAACAAACTCTTCCGCTGGATTCTCACTGAAGTCTCGCGAGCACAGCGGCTCGGCCGCGACCTCTCGCTCGTCTTGTTCGAGATCGATCAGCTACCACAGCTCAGAGCCGGCCACGCCGGTCTTGTTGCGCACCGCGCCGTGCAAACTCTCTCGTCGCTTCTTTCGCGTCGATTGCGACAATCCGACTCTCTCCTCAAGAATGCTGATCTCGGCTTCAGCGCCGTACTCTTCGACGCCGGTGTCTCGGTCGCCACCGAAGTCAGCAAGCAAATCGTATCATCGTTCGAGCAGACCATCAGCTCCCGAGACCACTCGTTCTCGCTCTCCATCGGCATTGCCGGTTTCCCAGAGTTTGACGGGCCGCTCGCACTTCTCGAGGCTGCATCACGAGCACGGGAGCGAGCTCGCGCCACCGGCGGGAGCCGAGTAGAAGTTGAAAGGAAGTCGTAGTCGGCCTGTAGTGACCGCGACTGCTTTTGTGGTAGTGTGACCTATGGATCTTGAACGGTTAACGCCGAAAGTTGAGTCGGCAGTTGAGCGCCTGTGCGGCGCGCTGGGCAGTTGGGATGAGGTAGACGCCGTTGCGCTCTTGTTGTCGGGGGATGACCTCTACGATCCTTACTTTTTCCTCAGTCTCGATGTTTACACAAACGATCCGGTTCGCGGTCCTGAAGATCGGCGCCGAGCGTTTGGTGAGGTAACGGTTTTCGAGAGCTCACCGCTGACCCACAAAGATCGCTTCCTCGTCGGGGAAATCCCGTTCCGAGCGGAGTACAAGCAGACTGCACGTTTTGATCAACTCGTGGCAGAGGCGCACGCCGGCCGTTCGATCCTTCGAGAGGGAGGCACCTACGCTTTCCATCGTGTCGTGACTGCGCGAGAGCTCTACGCATCAGGTAGCTGGTTCGCGGATATCCGGTCAAAGATGAGCGCACTCCCGACGGCATTCTGGGACGATCTTCGAGCAAACCAGGCGGCGAACGCGGAGCATACGTACGCGGATCTGAGCGCTGCTGCCGTTCGAGGCGACGAGCTCTACTTTGCCATTAGTGCCGGTCGTTTTGTCACCGCGATTTGCTCACTCCTCTTCGCGGTGAACAAGCAGCTCGAACCAAGCCCGCGCGCCTTGTATGACGAGGTGGCGGAGTTGCCGACCGTGCCAGATTCGTTCCCTGCAAACCTCGAAAACTTCGTGGGTGTGTCTTCGTTGAGCATGGGCCAGAGGCGAGAGCTGGCCGAGATCATGGTGACCAGCGTAATGTCCCTGTATGGGTCCCGCTAAATCACATAATCAACTTGGCGGTCGTGGTGGTTCTTTTCTCGGATGAGATCGGCCAACGAGCGATTTACGGTGCTTTCGACCTGTTGCTGGATCTCGCGCCAGAAAAACTCGAGCATTCCATCCCGATGAGTCTCACGAACAACCTCCAGCCTTCCTTCGAGCTGCTCGAGAACGTCGGATATTTGAATCGATTCAGGGTCTTTCGCGAGGGCATACCCCCCCTGAGCACCCCGGAAGCTCTCCACGAATCCGCCTTTCTTGAGAATCACGAGAATTTGCTCGAGGTAGTGCTGAGGTATACTGTGGCGCTCCGATATGTCCCTGATCTGCACCGACCCGCGGTTCCGCTGTATTCCGAGTTCCATTAACGCTGTCAGGCCATACACGCCCTTAGCTGAAAGTGAAAACATCAAACCATCCCTAACCGAAAGAATCGGGCAAATGATATGGCTCGCTCTCTGGGAAGTCAAACTAAATGTTTTCGAGATCCTTACGCCAACGGTTCTATCGGCTTTTCGAGAGAGTTCCCTTCCACGGTCCCTTCCGCAGGACCCGGAGCCGATCGGTGACCAAGAGCGCGTTGATGAGTTCTTCACACCTGTTCTTGGTCCATGGGAGAGTCGGGATGAGGTGCGACACGGTGAAGCGCCTTGGATGTCGTTCGACGATCTGCAATATCTGAGCGCACGCCCGCGCGTCATTCGTGAAAACCTGCGTGTCTCGCGCCGGGATGGTATCTGGTGTACACGCATCGCAGCCAAAACATGCATCTGAATCGCTACCCATCGCATTCATGAGATATGATCGCCTGCAACCGGCTTCGGTGAGGTAGCCGAGCATGATATCCTTACGGGCGTCACTTGACCGAATGTCGCTCGGCGAGCAGAGAAACACGCTCGACGCCGGCGCTCCGTCTCTCCCCGCTCTTCCCGACTCTTGGAGAAACGCCTCGACCGAGGGCGGGACATCAACGTGAATCACGCTTCGCACGTTTTTCTTGTCCACCCCCATGCCGTATGCGCACGTGGCGATCAACACCGCGTCGTCTGCCTCAAAGAACCATCCTTCGATCTCTTCGCGCTCTTCTCGATCGAGTCCGGCATGGTACGCCGCAACACACCTGTAGGGCATGAGCCGTGAGAGCTTGCGCGCGTACGATTCGGTGCGGATGCGCGAACGACAGAACACAATCGCGGGGCGCTCAATCGCGTTCTGACCTACGAGTAACGACTCCATTGCAAGCTCTTTCGAGTGCACCGGCACCACCGCATAGGAGATGTTCGGCCTGTCCGGGTTTCCGCGCACGAGGCGGACTGGGGCATCTCCAAAGAGCGAGGTTGCGACTTGTCTAAGAACCAGGTCCGAGGCGGTCGCGGTGAATGCCGACGTTACGATTGGAGCGAGCCCCTCGATTGCTGCCGCAAGCTCGAGGTAGGAGGGACGAAAACTCAATCCCCATTCACTTACGCAGTGCGCTTCATCGATTACGAAGTGGGAAACGCGCACTTCGCGAAGGTGGCGCAATACTTCCGCTACGGCGAGCATTTCCGGATTCGTGATGAGGATTTTTACGTCCCCATTGTGGATGTCGTGGAACAATTGCCTGCGAGCCCGATCGGGCATGCCGCCTCGGAGAATTCTTGCTGGAATTTCGGCTTCCTCGGCTCGCCGTCGTTGATCCTCCATAAGCGCAAGCAGTGGATAGACAACGATCGTGAGCCCTGGGAGCATCGCCGCCGGGAGCAAGAAGCAGAGCGTCTTTCCGCTTCCCGTGGGCAGAACCACAATTTGCTTCGAGAGTTCGGCTGCATCGTTCTCCCCCTCCATGGCCGCTTGATAAGCGTCAAGCGTATTCGCGACGACGAGTCGTTGATAGGGGAAGAGGTACTCCACGCCAAGCAGTTCTCGTGCGGAGTCCATCAACGGGTTGTCTTGTGTGCACATCATGCAATAAGAGACGACCCTCATCACTTTTTTGCTTCACCACACAGACGAGTCTTGTCGAATTGAGCATCATCGTGTAGCACTATGTAGCGGAGGTAGGTGTGAGCAAGAGCACAAACGAAAGGCGACCAAACGTAGTCGTTTTCTTCACCGATCAGCAACGATGGGATACCACGGGCCTTGGGGGAAACCCGATGGGGCTCACGCCAAACTTCGATCGCATGGCGTCGGCCGGAACGTACTTTGCAAACACGTTCACTTGCCAACCGGTTTGTGGCCCAGCACGTGCCACGCTGCAAACCGGCCTCTTTGCAAGCGAGACCGGCGTGTGGCGTAACGGCATTCAGCTCTCGCAGAACGTTCCTCGCCTTGCATCGTTGTTCAAAGACGCGGGCTACACCACCGGTTACATTGGCAAGTGGCATCTTTCAGAGAAAGAACCTGTGCCGCGCGAGGAGCAGGTCGGGTACGACTACTGGATGGGGGCAAATATCCTTGAGTTCACCTCTGATGCATACGACATGAACCTCTACGATCGTGACGGGACGAAGCACCATTTCCCCGGGTATCGGGTAGATGCGGAGACAGACGTCGCGATACGATTCATCGACGAGCATCAGGAAGATCCCTTCTTTCTTTTTCTCTCGTACATCGAACCCCATCACCAAAACCACATTGATTCATACCCGGCGCCGACCGGCTACGCCGAGCGGATGAGCGATCCGTGGACCCCACCCGACTTACGCGCGCTGGGCGGGAGCTCAGTGCGTCACTTGCCGGGGTACTACGGGATGATCAAGCGGCTCGATGAGGCGCTGGGAAGAGTCGAAGACGCGCTGCGGAGCCTCGCGCTGCTGGAGAATACGGTCGTACTGTTCATTTCAGATCACGGATCCCATTTCAAAACGAGGAACGGTGAGTACAAGCGAAGCTGCCATGAGTCGAGCATTCGCGTTCCATGTTTCGCATCCGGGCCCGGCTTTCACGGAGGCGGCCGGGTAGAGGAGCTCTTCAGTCTCGTGGACATTCCCCCAACGCTTGCCGATGCCGCCGGCCTGGCGGTTCCGTCCCGCATGCAGGGCAGGTCAATTCTGCCGCTTCTTTCGAGTTCGCGAACCACGGGCGACTCTCGCGCTACCGAAAGCGATTGGCCCGATCACGTGTTTGTTCAGATCAGCGAAGCCGAGACCGGCCGAGTGATCCGCACGCATCGCTGGAAGTATGCGGTGACCGAGATCGACAGCGAAGAACCGGACCGCCGGACGAGCAACGCCTCGGCAGATGCGTACACGGAAGTCTACCTGTACGATTTGCTTCACGACCCCTACGAGCTCGAGAACCTCGTGCATTTGAAGTCACACAGTGGCGTGCGCGAGCGTATGCGATCGTTGCTCGTCGAGCGGATCAAGGAGATCGAAGGCAAAAGCCCTCGAATCATCGAAGCTGAGAGTGTGGACTCAGGGCAGCGGAGAGTTGCAGAATACGAGGTCTCGCAATAAGCTGTTGTCTACAACGCCTTTTGGGAGGGACGCCATCAGCACACCGAGCACGAGTGTATGCTTTCAATCACACAAGCGCGTGACTGAGGAGGGACGCGCCGATGCTGCCCGATTTGGGAACGTGCTTCGAGTTCCGGTCCCCGGTGGTTACGTCGTTTGTAGGCACCGATCCGGGAACCCGTCGACCCATCGCCCGGTCCTCTTTCTCCCGGGTTGGGGGGCAGACTGGGAGTACTTCGCTGACCTTTTTGATGAGGTCGATCACGACGTCCCGCTCTACTTTCTCGAGAGTCGAGAAAAGAGGTCAAGCGAGATCGCGCCGGGGGCCTCGTATTCGATGCCCCGTTTCGCGAGAGACGTTGCGCTCGCGGTGCACGCGCTTGGACTCGGTGCGACCGACTACGTCTTGGTGGGAACGTGTTTTGGTTCGGGTGTCTTGCTCGAGACGCTCCGGCGTAAGCTCGTTACGCCTACAATCTCGGTGCTCTTTGATCCAATGCCCCGGCTATGGGTGCCGAGATGGATTCTCCATTGGATCGTGCCGCTGCTTCCGATTCGTTTGGTTGCCCTCCTCAGACCGACAGTCCGCCGTGCCCTGCTCTACGGAATGACCGAAGAGGCCCAGCGCGCTCGGACGAGAAAGATTATCGACTCGGCCGTCCTGCCCAAGTGGAAGCCGGGGAGCTTTCAAATTCGAGACTGGAGTGCATATGAGGCTGCGCCTCGCGTGACCGACGAAGTTCACGTCTTGAACGCCGCCTCTGATCGTTTTCACGACGGCTCCGTGTATCCGTTCATCGCCTCTCTTATGCCAAACGGCACCTACATCAGGTTCTTTATCGAGGGACGAGATCGGGAACGGTTTATGGGCACAGTGGTAAATGCGTACAGCCGGTCACGAGGAAAGACGATCCCCCCGGAACTTGCAGCGATCGCCCTTATCGTGAAGCCAACCAACGAGGGCAGCGAGGTGGGGTCATGAGCGGCCTTGGCTCGGGTCTCGTGTACATTGTCCTTGCTTTGATCGAGGTGCTCGGAGGTTCCCCCGAGTTCGACGCCGACTACCTTCAAGCGGGTGTTCCGGTGGCGGTGCTTGAAGTCCGCGAAGTTCCAGATCCGGAACGAGATCTGTTTACGCTTACCGCACGGCCAGGCGAGGGGAGACAGGAGTCGCCGGGCTTATCCGCGAACGCGCTCGATGAATCGGTTACTTACCGGATCGAAGAGAGCGACTTGATCGCCTCCAATTATCTGGTGTATCCACCCGGGGTTGCGGTTCCCGGTGTGGCGCCCCTCGCGCCGATCCTCTCTCAGCTCGGACCGGGCAGGGATCGCCCTACGTCTATAGGCGCCCCCCCGCTTGTGCTCACTCTCGACTCTGATGTCGATTTCAGCATCGGTGGCGACGACCAGTCCGCGCTCTCGGGGTCGCTCCTGGTCCTCTATCGCGGGCCATACCTAATCGTGAGCGCGCCGGAGCTCGACCTCCTCTTGATCGTGGAGCCGCGCGATGAGTGACTACCGAGTTGTATTTGTCTGCTCGGGAAACATCTGTCGCAGCCCGTTAGCCCATGCGCTACTCGAGGAGAAGTTGCAGCGCCGAGGGATTGGCGGTCGGGTGTTTGTAGAAAGTGCCGGTACCGATGCCTATCACGTAGGAGAGCAGGCTGATCCGCGCATGCGGCGGACCGCGCGGGCACACGGAGTTATCATAGACCATCCGGCAAGAATGATCACTGCGGAGGAACTCGAGGCGAGTGACCTCGTTGTGGCAATGGACGATACGCATGTACGAAAGCTTTCGCGTCTTGCTCCGACGGCGAGGGATCGTATTGTCAAGATGCGAAGCTTTGACCCCGAGGTTTCATTGGGGGACGCGCCGGACGTTCCCGACCCCTGGTACGGCGAGCTCGGCGGGTTCGAGAACGTATTTGCCATGGTAGAGCGATCGTGCGATGCGCTCGTGGACCATATAGAGGAAGCTATCCGCCGTGATTGATGACGCGATGAGCGTAGCAACGGCGTTCGAACGGCTCTGGGTGGATCTTTCGGCTGCCTCGTCGCAGAGCGTCGCAGGGGGCTGCATTTCAAGCGGGAGGCGGGTCCAGGTGCCTGATGGCCGATCGTTTTTCGTCAAGCGAAGCACCAGACTGCCGGCGGACATGTTTCCCGCGGAGGCTACGGGCCTGGCTGCGATGCACTCGCTCGATGCAATCCGAGTTCCAAAGCCATACGCCGTGAATGCTCCCGAGGCGCAAGAGCGGTTCATCGTCATGGAATGGATTCCATCGGGGTCGAGCACAAACGCATCGGCTGTCGAACTCGGTCGGAGTCTTGCCCACATGCACCGGACCGGTCGTGGCCGCGCGTTTGGTTTCTCGATCGACAACTACATTGGCTCGACACGGCAGCCCAACGAGGAAGACACTAGTTGGCTCGCGTTCTTTTCGGAAAAGAGACTCGGGTTTCAGACAAGGCTTGCGCTTGATTCAGGAAAGCTCGATGCGTCGATTGCCTCACAGATCGAAGAAATCCAAAGGCGTCTCTCGGCGCTGCTGCCCGATACCGATCACCCGGCGCTCCTGCACGGAGACCTATGGGCCGGCAACTACATGATAGATGACCGCGGAAACCCAGTGCTCATCGATCCGGCTACCTACTATGGGCACCGCGAGGCTGATCTCGCGATGACACGACTCTTCGGAGGCTTTCCGAGCGCGTTTTACAATGCGTATGAGGAGGAGTGGCCGCTCGAGCCGGGTTTCGACGAGCGGGCCGATCTCTACAACCTCTACCACATGCTCAACCACCTCAACATTTTTGGGTCAGGTTACCTCGGTAGCGTACGATCCATCGTGAATCGGTTCCGGTAGAGCTTATCGGTCGTTAGGCGGGGTGAGTAGCTGACGCAGTTTGCAATCGGCTGCAGAGACGGTGCTCCACGACGCGGTCGTGCTGAGGTGAAAGAGGGCGGCTACCCCTGGACGCATTCGCATTCCGCGGCCGCTTACCTCGGCGACAAATCCTCGGCTGTCGGGTTATGCCCAACGATGAGTACGCGCGCTGCGTCGTTGCCGTAGGTTCTGAGCGCATCGATGTAGTCGGCAGACCGGGCGTGGTAGAGCTCGCGCAACTTGAAGACTTCGGCGTCGCTCCCATTCTCTTCTTTCACAAGCGTCGTAGTCTGAACGGTCCGAGCCGCGTCGGAGCAGAGGATGAGGTCGGCAACAAAGTCGCACTCTTTCAAGATCCGACCAAGCTCACGCGCCTCTCGCTCTCCCTTGGGCAGGAGGTTGCGTTCATGGTCGCGTTTGTCCGCGGACTGCTCTTCGGTCTTCGCGTGACGCATTACTACGAGTTGCTTTTGCATAAATCGGAAATCCTCTCCTGTGCCTCTCTGAGCCACGCTCGACGCCCTCGATGAGTGGAACGGCGTAAGTCTGGGTAAAACGTTACGCCGAGGTACTCCATTCCGGAGTAGCTGCACGCATCCTGCCAGAATAGCTCAATCGCCTCGGGTAGACTTGCCGCCTGACGATCTGTGGTCACATAGAAGAGCGCTTTGATCGAGGTTAACAGTGGCACGTGTTCTTTCTCTTGAAATTCCTCTCCCTGCCACTCATAGGCAACCCCTGGACGAAAAACTCTCTCGAGCCATCCTTTCAGAAGGGCCGGCGGCGCGCTCCACCAATCGGGGTGCACGACGAGCAGCAAATCGCAAGCTTCGATCTCTCGCGAGTAGGCTTGGATTTGATCGTCGGAGCTGAACCGGCGGGCAATCTCCGCCCCAGTCAAGAGGGGGTCGGGGGCTTCGGCATACAGATCGTGGAAGTGAACGGTTGCACCCGCTTCGACCGCTGCCGTACGCAGTTCCGCAGCCACAGCCTTGCAAAAGCTTCGGTCGAAGGGATGGCAGAGCACAATTGTCACGTTCATAGCGTGAGTATAGCCATAATGGTAGTCACAGACACCTCAAATTGCATAGTTTGTGGAGTGTCGTACGCGAGAACGCGATCGACAAACGTTGAAACACACGAAATTTATTAGTAGAATAGTCATGTATATCGGAGGCAATCAATGGCTACAAAGGGAGAGGTGCTGGACGCCCTTTCGAGGGTAATAGATCCCGAAATTGGACTCAACATTGTAGATGTGGGCCTTGTATACCGGGTAGAGGTCTTTGAAGACCGTATTGAAATTGACTTTACGCTCACGTCTCCCGGTTGTCCTCTTGCAGACACGATTATGCAGGATATGTATACCCAGGTCCATGAAGCGACGGGCGTGGAGAACATTCAATCCAACTTGGTATGGAATCCGCCGTGGAGTCTCGACTTCATGAGTGAAGAGGCGCGGGTAGAACTCGGATATCCTATTTAGGTTGATTAGGAAAGGAGAGCGCATGAATATCGAAATCAAAGATCTACGGGCAAAAATCGAAGACAAAGAGATTCTCAAAGGAATTAATCTTACTCTCGAGCGCGGCCTCATCCACGCACTGATGGGCCCAAACGGTTCCGGGAAGAGCACGCTTAGCAACGTGATCATGGGGCACCCCTCGTTCGAGGTGACGAGCGGAGAGATCCTGGTCGACGGAAGGAATATTCTCGAGATGGAGGTCGATGAACGTGCCCGCATGGGACTATTCATGGCCTTCCAGTATCCGGTCGAAATCCCCGGCGTGACCGTTGGACGGTTTCTCAAGCGAGCAACGGAGATTCGCTTTCAGGACCAGGACGTGAAGACTCGGGGTTTTGTAAAAGAGTTGCGCTCGGCGATGGACTTCCTCGAGATGGATCAGCAGTTCATCAACCGCTACCTAAACGAGGGGTTCTCGGGCGGAGAGAAAAAGCGAATGGAGATTCTCCAGATGTTGCTTCTCAAGCCGGAGTTTGCGGTTTTGGACGAGACGGATTCAGGCTTGGACATCGACGCATTGCAGATTGTTGCCAAAGGGGTCAACAAGCTTCGAAGCGAAGAGTTCGGTGCGCTGATAATCACTCACTATCAGCGGATCCTAAATCACGTGAAACCCGACAAGATACATATCATGTATCAGGGAAGGATCGTGACCTCGGGCGATGAGTCGCTTGCCGCGACCCTCGAGGATGAAGGGTACGACTGGGTGAAACAGCAGTTTGGTTCTTCCGACGACGTATTACAGGAGGCAAAATGAGTACTGAAGCACAGAAGGTTGATGTAGGCGAATATCAGTTCGGGTTTGCGTACCCAGACGAGAGTGTGTTCAAGACCCAAAAGGGACTGACACCCGAGGTCATAAACGCGATAAGCGATCACAAGAACGAACCGCAGTGGATGCGGGAGTTCCGGCTTCGGAGCCTCGAAGAGTTCCGGAAGAAGCCAATGCCGAACTGGGGTGCAGACCTCGGAGACCTCAACTTTGACGAGATTTTCTACTACGCAAAGCCGAGCGACGAGAAATATACCAGTTGGAACGATGTCCCTGAGTCGATCAAAGCGACCTACGACCGGATCGGTATTCCCGAGGCCGAGCAGAAGTTTCTCGCCGGTGTGGGGGCTCAGTACGATTCGGAAGTTGTGTACCACAATCTCCAAGAGAGCCTTTCCGAGCAGGGCGTAATCTTCACCGACCCTGAGACCGCGGTTCAGGAGCACCCTGAGATTGTTCAAGAGTACTTTGGCACGGTAATCCCGTATTCCGACAATAAGTTCGCCGCGCTCAACAGCGCCGCGTGGTCGGGTGGTAGTTTTGTGTACGTGCCGAAGGGTGTCAAAGTCGATATCCCGCTGCAGGCGTACTTCCGGATCAACAGCGAGAACTTTGGCCAGTTCGAGCGAACACTGATCATTGCCGAAGAGGGTAGCTTTGTTCATTACATCGAAGGATGTACCGCACCGATTTATACAACCGATAGCCTGCATAGTGCAGTTGTCGAGATCATCGCGAAGCCGGGTGCTCGCGTCCGGTACACGACGATCCAGAACTGGTCCAGCGACGTATACAACCTCGTGACAAAGCGAGCTGTTGCGCACGAGCGAGCCACCGTTGAGTGGGTAGACGGCAATATCGGCAGCAAGCGCACGATGAAGTATCCGTCGGTCTACCTCATGGGCGAGGGCGCTCATGGTGAAGTGCTCTCGATCGCATTCTCCGGGAAGAATCAGGAGCAAGATACCGGCGCCAAGATGGTGCACGCTGCTTCGAACACAACGTCTGTAATTACCTCGAAGAGCATCAGCAAGGACGGCGGTACCGCGAGTTATCGCGGACAGGTCAAGGTTGATCCGGGCTTGCATAACGTGAGGAGCCACGTAGTCTGCGATGCACTTATTCTCGATGGTGACTCGATCAGCAACACGTATCCCTACATGGACATTAACTCGGACGATGTCAGCATTGAGCACGAAGCCCGGGTTAGCAAGATAAGCGAGGAGCAACTCTTCTACCTCATGAGTCGAGGGCTCTCCGAAGAAGAAGCCTCGATCATGATCGTGAACGGCTTTCTCGACCCGTTGGTCAAGCAGCTGCCGATGGAGTATGCCGTAGAGCTCAACCGCCTCATCGAGCTTGAAATGGAGGGATCGGTCGGCTGACCGGAGTGTTATGGCAACGACAGAAGAAACATCTCGCGCTGCAGTAGCAGAACTCGCAGCATATCAGACGTCGCTTCGCGGTCCAAGCTGGTTACGCGAGCTTCAAGAGCGGGCACGTGCATCCTTCGAAAGCATCTCCTGGCCGACGACAAGCGAGGAGGAGTGGCGTCGTACCAACTTGAGCCCGTTCGAGTTCGAGATCTACCGAACCTACGCAATCGCAGCCCATGCCGCTCCGGAGCCGGTTGATTCGCTTCCGGGAGAAGCTCCACGATCGGCGTTCCTGCACTATCGCGACGGCGTCTTACTCTCGAGCAGAATTGAGCGAACGACGGCAGAGCGTGGTGTTATCGTCGCCGATATAACCACGATTCCCGAGTCGAGCGCCGCAGGTGAGGCGGCGAAAAAGGCGCTTGAGAAGATGCTCGAGTCTGCGGATAACCGGCTTCAATACTGGAATCTTGCCCTTGCAAATGGCGCTGCCTTCGTGTACGTACCCAAAGACGTAGTAGTGGAGCAACCTGTCGAGATCTTCTACGAGGCCGATGGTGATGAGCAGGTTCTCGCTCCGCTGACAGTTATCGTAGCAGAGACGGGTGCATCCGTATCGATTGTTCGGCGGTTTCAAACATCCGAAGACGAGGGGGAAGTGCTTGTCGTGGATGGCAACGCAACGGTCATAGGCGCGAACGCCCGGGTACGCCTTGTAGATCTGCAGCGTCTGAACGACGAATCGCTCTTTTTCTCTAACGGAGAGGGGTATCTCGAAAGAGACTCCTACGTGCACCGCACCGAGCTCTCCCTCGGAGCCGATTTCGCGAAGACTCGATTTGACGCCTCACTCGAGGGGCCTGGTTCCGACGCGGTATTGAACGGTATCTACTTCGCCGAAGAAGAACAGCATATGGACATCCGCACGGTCCAGCGTCATCGCGCACCGAATGCGCTGAGCAGAGCGTTTTATCGCGGAGCAGTCCGTGACGAGTCACATGCAATCTACCAGGGTCTCATCGACGTCGCGGCAAAGGCGCCGGGAACTGACGCCTACCTGACGAACAAGAACTTGATACTGACAGAAGAGGCTCGGGCAGACTCGATCCCTTCGCTCAACATAAAGACCGACGACGTACGTTGTAGCCACGGCTCTACAACCGGAAAACTCGATGAGAAACAGATCTACTACCTGCAGACCCGTGGATATCCCGAACGAGAGGCAAAGCGAACGCTCATCGAAGGCTACTTCGAGGATCTCGTCGTGCAACTTCCCGAGGATCTCCGAGACGAGATTCGAGAACTTGTCGCCCAGCGGATACCGTAATGGCAAAGTGGGTAAAGGTTTGTAACGTCGCCGACTTTTCCAGGAGCTACCTCTTTCGCCACAAACGCAAAGAGTACGCGATCTTCAAGCTCGAAGACGGCATCTACTGTTTGGACAATGTCTGCTCGCACGAGTACTCGCCGCTTGCGGAGGGTATGGTCCTTGACGGTGATGTCTTTTGCCCAAAGCACGGCTCACGATTTGAGATTCGTACCGGCGCAGTGAAGGATTATCCGGCAACACGTCCAGTCAAGACTTTTGACGTCGAAGTAGATGAGGCGGGCGACATCCACATCAAGATCAAGTAAGAGGCTTTCTCGCAAACACGCCAATCCACTCGTCATCGTCGGCGACTGCATCGCCCCAAAGGGATCCGTAGACCGAGTTTACCTCGAAACCTACGCTCTCGAGAAGGTCAACAAGTTCTTCCCGATGGAAGTGGCGCCACCAGACGGTGAACGTGCGGTATCGGCCTTTCGCGTCAACGACAATGTAGCGGGCAGCGCTTGCCGAAGCCTCAGGAAAATGAAAGTTGCGCTCGAGCACGAGATGCGGGCTCCTCTGCCAGAATCCGTTTCGCTCGTTCACGTACCAATCACTTCCGCGCCGCAGACGTCGCACGTAGTGAATCGTAAAGGCATCAAAGGCAAAGATGCCCCCAGGGGCAAGCGAGCGGTAGACACGCTCGAGGAGGGAGTGACGCTCGCCGTCGGTGATCGTGCAGAACTCTCCGTAAATCAACGTTATGATGTCAAAGCCCGTGCCGAATCCACAGCTGAGAAAATCGTCGTTGCGGTATTCAATCGCGAGTCCTTCTTTTTGCGCCTGGCGCTTTGCGTGTTGTAGGGAGATCTCAGAGTAGTCGATGCCGACGACATCGAACCCACGAGCCGCAAACTGCTCGGTGTAGAGTCCAGGCCCGCAGGCAACGTCAAGGAGGCGCGGCGGCGAGAGGGTGTCGGCCGAAGGTCGAAACGCGTCATTGCTGCCGGGATCCCCGAAGGCCCGCCGTTCCGGATGACCGGCCTCTTCGAGGATGCGATCTACCGTCGCAGCAATCTGCCATGGCTTGCGGCTCGCATCATCAATATGTGGGTCCAAATGAGCTTCGAGCACGTGCTTCGAAACGTACGCATCGGTCCAGAAACTGCGCTCCTCGGTTTCCCAAAGCGTCGGACGTCTGGAGAGGCGTTCTATCGTGGCAAGGTCGAGTTTGCGCGCGCGGATGAGCGAACCATCGGCTGAGTCCCTGTTTCTCATTGCCCGGCAGTATAGTACCTTTTCTCGAAGCAATGAAGGACAGAGCCCGGACCAATGCCCGCGACAGCAGAATCGACAAGTTCGATACCAATCGGCGCATTCAACTTGCAGCCGATGCGCTTCGCCAGGGCGAGCTCGTCGTCTTCCCAACAGAAACCGTCTATGGCGTGGGCGCAAATGCGCTCGATGAAGACGCCGTAAGGCGCATTTTCGAAGCGAAGGGCAGGCCGCCGGATAACCCACTCATCGTGCATCTACACGATCGTGCCCAACTCGCCTCGGTTGTCGCAACCGTCCCACCGCTCGCCACCGCGCTCTTTGACGCATTTTCTCCAGGACCGCTCACCTTGGTCCTTCCTGTAGCGAGGGACGTGCCCAAACTGGTTACCGCGGACCTCGAGACGGTGGCAGTTCGATTTCCGAGACATCCTGTCGCCCGGCAACTGCTTCAGGCATGCCGCCTGCCGGTGGCCGCTCCGAGTGCAAACCGCTCGGGTGAGCCGAGCCCGACCACGGTTGGAATGAGCCGCGAGAGTCTCGGCAGTCGCGTCTCCATTTACGTTGACGGTGGACCATGTGAGGTTGGGCTCGAGTCCACCGTCGCAGCATGCGATAACCGCCGCGTTACCGTCCTGCGTCCTGGTGCAGTGTCTGTCGAACAGATAAGGCAGGTGTTGCCCGAGGTGGAGGTCGTTCTTCTGGGTGGGGCTCCGAGTGCCACACCACCGTCACCGGGCCTCAAGCATCGACACTACCAGCCGAGCATACCGGTTTACACGTGGCACGGGGAAACCGGATCCAAGCAAGACGTGGCCGAGCTGCTGGTTGGTGGGGATGCGGCGGTAATATGCGAGCGGGACGGAGCACTCGAGGGATTGATGGAATCGGCGCCAAGGCGTGCGGCGCACATTCGCCGGTATGCAGATCTCGAGACGTACGCGCAGTCGCTCTACCTCTGGTTCTACGAGCTGGACAGGGGAGGAGCGTCCGCGATCATCGCGGAGGTGCCGAGCAATGCGGGGATCGGGACGGCGATTTGCGACAGGCTGTCGAGAGCTGCAACTCGTTCGCTCTAGGCACGACCGGCTGCGCTTAGCGCGCCACCGGGCCGGCTTTTAGGCGCTTGAGTAGCAGCATGGCAACGGCCGCCTGTTGATTCCGGGTTAGCGTTTCCTCGAGGCGTTGAATGGTCTCCTGGAGTATCTGTGACTCGGGCCCCGTACCCTCGAAGACTTCTTGAGCCTTCTCCATTTGAAACGTGTTAATGCAGTAGACCGACTCACCACCAGTCAGGTCGATCTGTCGTGAGAGTCCGCTCATGTCTGAAAGCTCTGGCCGCAACCGCAGCTCTTTGAGGCTCGTGGGTTGATAAACCGGAAGCCGGCTTCGACGAGGTCGTCGGAGTAGTCGATCTGCATTCCCTCGACATGCGGTCGGCTCTGCTGATCAGTCACGACACGGAGGTCTCCGTCGTCAAACACTGAAACGTCAAACGGACTGGCCGTGTCATCGATTACCGCCTGGTAGATCATTCCGGAACAGCCGCCTTGCTCGACCCAGATACGCAGGAAGTTGCTGGTGCTGCCACGCAGCTTGAGAAGCTCACTCCGGGCGAGATCGGTAATCTGAAGTTGCTCGGCGGTGTCCGACGTTGCATTCTTGAGAAGATCGCTCATGAACCGAATCCTACGCATTCTCAGCGAGAAACGTCAAGCAACCCTGCGCTTATCCGTGGATAAATGCCACCCGTTCGGGACCAAATAAACGAATGAGTTTTGGCTCCATGAGTGAGCGGATCGCATCGATCTCGGCGCTCGTGTAGGTTCGTAGTGACCCTTCGCGGGTGAACGGGTGGTGCAAAATGGGAGTGTCGCCACGTTCCGCTTGCATCGTTTCGAGGAATGAATGATTCATTCGAAAAACGCCGTAGCTCACCGACTCAATCACGTCGAGCTCGAGCGTCTCGAGTCGACTCAGAAGCTGTTGGTAGGCACTTCTCCATTCCCGAACGAGCAGGACCGGGTCGATGGCTATGCCCACTCGCCAGCCTTTCTTCGCGGCATACTCGAGTGCAGCGAGTCGCTGTTCGAGCGTTGCCGCGCCCCGCTCGTAGCGTTTTGTAACCTCTTCCGGACTGAGAGTCCAGGTAACGAGCACGTTGCCATTAATCGGGGGAAGCGGAAGCAGGCTCGCGTACCTGCTCTTTGTTCGAACTTCGATTGTCATCGATGGGTGATCGTTCGCAAAAGCGACCCAGGTCGCGACCGACGGGATCAGCGGCTCAAAGGCAAGTGCGTCAGTCAAGAACGAGACCGTGAGGTGGCATGGGCCTTCGAGACTACGCTCGTGAGCGGTTTTTAGGTAGTCCTCGCTGTTGACGAACACAAGTGGATATCCGCTTTGATGCATTCCCTGCAGAAAACAGTAGTCACAGTTGAACGGACAGTTTCGAAGCTGGTCGGTGTAGTAGGTCGGCGTGCTCGAGCGCTCTGCAATTCGGCTCGTTGCCTCGTAGAGCAGCTGCCCACGAGCGACGGCCAAGATCAGAGCGGGGTTTCGCTTCTCGAGCTGAAACGATTGTCGGCGCCGGTGAAACACTTCTCCGTAGTAATCGACCAAGACGATCGATGCCTCGGTGAAAAGAGACACTATGCGTTTAGCTTCCGGGTGGTCGGCGGCATCACGCTCCACATAGATACGCTCAAACCGCAGGGCGTCCGGACTCATCGATTTGCCTCATGACCTCGCGCAGCCAGCTGTTCCGCGCTTGTTTCGTGCTGCTTCTTGGTGCGCTGTCCACTATCGCCTCGAGCTGCTCGGCAAGCGTGGCCGGTACTGCTCCTAATCGCACTGCAGCGGAGCGCACTGAGTTCTCAAGCAGTCGCTGCTGCGTAGTCGAAAGTCTATATCGACCGGCGAGCTGTTCGCTGAGCCTGAGAGCACTCGCTACATGAGCAGGTTGTTGCTTGCGCTTAGCCCAATCGAGCATTGCCCGAAGCTTTGCGGCAGCACGCGGTGCGTCGATCACCAACTCCGCTCGGGGTCCCTCGAGAGCAAGCACGTGATGCGATGGGAGCACCGACAGTGCGGCGGAAATGATAGCCGCCATGGGTGTCTCGATCGACTCGGTCGCTTCAAGATGGCCAAGAGCGAAGTGGTCGAGTAGTGAAGCGCGCCCCTTGCAGACTACGCGCGCTACCGCGCGGGGTGTTATATCTTCGCGTGACTCGAGTACAAGGGCGATAACCGGCACCCCGGTGCGACGTGCGACGTGCGGTGTCACGAACTCATGCAACTGGTCTGGGGCATCTAAACCATGAGGGTCAATCAGTTTGAGTTGACTTTCTGAGATCTCCGGTTGAGAAGCCATCAATGAGATGATCGCGGGGTCCGTGCTCACGTAGAGAGTCACGACGCCGAACGGTCGGCGCGTGAGGCAATCGGCTTCGCTAGAAGTGAGGGCGACTCGTTGTTGCTTGCGGCACCGGCGGCCAGAATCTCGACCGGCACGAACTCATTGTGGTGCCGACCGGCAGCCTCTGATGCGCCGACTCCCGGAAGCTCGAAGGTTGCCGATGGATAGTAGGCGGTGAGCCCATTGAGTGTTGCGCCCTTCGCCCCATCTTCGACCCGCTCGACGAGTATCTGTTGTGTCGTGCCAACGAGTGAGCGATAGTAGCGTTCCTCACTCTCATTCGCGATCTCTCGAACCTCGCGAGCACGCCGTTTTTTTGTCTTGGAGTGCACGCGGCCGGGCATTCGCTCGGCACGCGTTCCTCTGCGCACGGAGTAGGGAAAGACGTGGACGTGGCCAAAACCAATCTCTCGTATCGAGTCGAGTGAGGCGCGATGCTCCTCTTCCGTTTCGCCCGGAAAACCGACGATGAGGTCGGTCGTTACGTTGAACAAGGGATCCAGCGACCGGAGTTGGCGCACGAGCGTTCGATAGTGCTCGTACGTGTACTGTCTTCGCATCGCCAGCAGAATCCGTTCTGAAGCCGACTGGAGGCAGAGGTGCAAATGCGGCACCATTTTCTCGTGGAGAAAGAGCTCGATAAATCGGGGAGTGAGCTGGTCTGGTTCGAGTGAACTCAGTCGAACGCGGAAGCTTCCATCCAAGGTGAGGACCCGCTCGACGAGATCGGCAAAGTCTATTGCTTTGTCCTGGTAACGACTCATGTTTACGCCGGTAAGCACAATCTCTCGGCTTCCACATTCCACCGCGGATTCGACAGCCTCGATTACCTCATCGGCCGGTCGGCTTTGAGCTCGGCCGCGAACCTGCGGAATAATGCAGAACGTACAAAAGTTGTCGCACCCGTCCTGGATCTTGATTGTTGTACGGGTGTGAAAAATCCGGTCTGCATTAGGGAAGTCGAAGACGGAGCCGTTGGGTTCGTGTACCTCGCCGCGGCGATGGGCATCCGCGAGTTCAAAGATGCTCTGCTTTGCCTCGTTTGGCACGACAAAGGTGTGTCGATCCTGTTCGATCTCGTCGCGATGACTGTCAACGTAGCATCCCGTGAGAACAACAAGCGCGTCGGATCGATCCTGCGTGCTTCGCTGCGCGCGGTAGAAGAGATTACGGCTCTTTCGGTCGGCTCGATTCGTGACGGTGCAACTGTTGAGTACGTATACATCGGCCTGATCTTCGAACGGCACGATCTCGTATCCGGCCTCCGAGAACTGTGTGGCTATCGAATCAGTCTCGTATTGGTTCAAACGGCAGCCGAGCGTAGAAAACGCCGCACGCGGCTGTCTCGTCGCGTGATCCCTGCTCATGCCCATGTGCTCCCTGAAGCGGCCGTATGCTCGTGGGCGCCGTGTTCTCCGATTCGTCGCTCGAGCATCCTCGCGAGAGCGCTACGACAGGCGGCGTGGTTTTCTTCGGAGAGCCCCGCAGATTCTTCGAGTGTATCGGGCTCGATATCAATGAAACTGCCTTCCATCGACATCGGGGTAACCGACGCTATGCTCACACGGACAAATTTGCCGATGAGCGATTTGTCGTGTGACGAGAACCGTACGATGAGCTTTCCCTCGGTTTTACCGGAGAGATAGCCCTCTTTGCGGTCGCTTCCGTCTACCAAAACCGATAACTCTTTTCCGAGAAGGCCCTCGTTGTAGGCAAGCGAGGTAACCTGCAGCTCTGCGCTGAGCTCGTGGAGCCGTCGTCGCTTTTCATCGTGGGGGACATCGTCGTCCCAACGTGCGCTTGCCGCGCCAGGTCGCGGCGAGTACATCGCGATATACGCCATGTTGTACGCAAACTCGCGCATCGCGGATCGAGTCTCCTCGAACTGCTGCGAGGTCTCGCCGGTGAACCCTACGATGATGTCGGTGAAGATGGACGCCTCGGGAATGGTGTCTCTGATTTTTTCCACGACGCGACGGTATTGGCTGACCTTGTGATTTCGATTCATCCGAATCAGGACTTTATCGTCGCCGCTCTGAATGGGCAGATGAATCTGTTTCGCGATGACGCGATACGCACGAATCACGTCGATTACGTCGTCGCGCATGTCGCGAGGATGAGGCGAGGTGAAGTAGGTCCAGAAACGTCTGCCCGTCCTCTCGCCGATCTCTCCGATCTCCTTCAGCAACTCTGCAAACGTGAGCTCGGCGCCCTCGCGTTCGCTTGATCGATCAAGCCCGTAGGAGTTCACATTCTGACCGAGTAGGGTGATGCTCTTGTAACCACGTTCGACCAGCTGCTCAACCTCTGCCAAGATCTCGGAACTCGGTCGAGACACTTCGCGGCCGCGGGTATACGGCACCGCGCAAAAGGTGCAGAACTTGTCGCAACCGTTTTGGATCGGCACGAATGCTTCAAAGCCGGATGAGTACGACGCTGGAATCTTCCAGTAACCACGCTTCTTGTCTCGGGTAGCTTCGTTGGAAACTATGGTGAGTCGAGTTCCGGAGCCACCCGCCTTGCTTTGCGGAATACGTAGTTCAGCGATTAATGGAGGCACGTCGGACCCGGGCCCGGTTGTGTCACCTCGTTCGGCCGATGCTTCGCGGTCCGACTCATCGCGACCTGCCTCGACTTCAGCCGCTCGCAGCGTCGCGGGGGTTACGAGCCCGTTGTCCCTGAGCATCGTCGGGAGCTGTGGCAACTCGTTGATCGTGAAAAGGAGGTCAAAACGATCGACAAACTTCTCGCGATCTGCAGGAAGGATGCAGCCCGATACAAATGTGAGGAGCGGACGCTGTGCTTTCCACTCAGTCCACTTGTGAATCCGCCCGTACACCTTGTCGATCGCTTTCTGGCGCACCGAGCAGGCCACAACGCCGAGGATATCGGCTCGCTCCTCTTCATCGGTGTTCTCGTATCCGAGTCCCTCGAGCACTGCCTTGATGCGTTCCGTATCGGATTGGTTCATCTGACAGCCAAGCGGCACGAGATGATATTGCATTAGAAGTAGACCTCCGCGAAAAGCTGCTCAGGCGGAACCCCATGTCCTTTGAGAATATCAAAGGACTCGTAGATCATGTCGCAGTTCCCACAGAGATAACACAGGGTTCGTGGGTCAACGGGGTTTTCTCGAAGGTAGTCGGTCACGCGGCCCTGGACAACCCGTGGCTCCTCGCAGCTCTCACGAGAGACACACGTCGTAAGGAGAGTGGGGTCGTAGGAATCGTACTCATAGCGTTCTTCTGCTGCACGAACGCCGTGGAGTAAGCGGTACGGCAGATCGGGATAGCTGCCGGCGAAGCAGTGGAACGGGCTTATACCGGTGCCCGTCGAGATGAACAAGAAGTCACGCTCCGCTCGTTCTGTCTCTCCAATGAGGAAGAAGCCGAATGGACCGTCGACTTCGAGCTCGTCACCTTCCTTTAGACGCGAAAGAGCCTGGGAAACATGCCCTCCGTCTACTCGTTTGACGAGAATCTCGAGAAACGGTGCGTCGGCTGTGCTGTAAATCGAGTACTCGCGCATATTGATGTCGCCGCGTACACCAACGCTGACGTACTGCCCGGGTTCGAACTCGAGATCGCCACGATCGAAACGGAGTACGTATGTCGATTCGGTCAGAAACCGTACCTCGTGAACTCGAGGCACAATGGTGGTATCGGTCGAACTCATTGCGCGTAAATATATGATAGATCGATTGAAGAATAAACGCTCGAAATCGTACGGTCGAAGTCAGGTGCAAAAAAAAACATGAGCAGAAATGCAGATTTAATAGACAAGATAGAGAAAAACGAGATAGTATTGTAAATAACGATTAAATGAGGTTGTGCCCCATGAGGATACGAACGAAAATTCTGCTTCCGGTAGCAATACTACTTTCCATAACGGCGGTGTCGGTGAGTCTTGTCGTCTCGCGCTCGTTCCTGACCGCGTCCACGTCCCAGGCCGAGGTCACCGAGACCTTGTTGCTTCAGTCGCTCCACGACGAGGTCTCCGCTACTCTCGAGGGCGTGCGGCGCTCGGTAGACGACACCGAGCGACAGGCGCTGCAACAGGCGAGCCTCTTCTCGCGGTTGCCCAACGTAGTCGAGGCGTATCGTGTTGCGGCCACGGGTGACATGCGCGATGAGCGATCGGATGCCTCTCAACGAGCACGCGAATCAATTCGGGAGTTCATCGGTCCCTTTCAAGAAGGATATGTCGCAGCCACAGGCAGCCCGACTCAGATTCACTTTCACCTTCCGACGGCAAACAGCCTCGTGCGCACCTGGCGTGACGGGTATCAGCTCACCCGGAACGGCGAGAGGCTTGATATCTCCGACGACTTGAGCGGATTCCGGCAAACCGTCATCGACATCAACCAGGGCGATCACAAACCGATTACCGGGATAGAGGTGGGCAAGGGTGGCCTGGTCATTCGCGGGCTGATGCCTGTTCAAGATCAGACGGGAAATCATCTGGGATCGGTGGAGTCGTTTTTTGATTTCGTGCCTGTCATTGAAAAAGCGCGTACTTCCGACGATCTCTTTTTCTCAATCTACATGAAGAGCGAGCTACTGGAGATCGCAGTCGCCTTTCAGGAGGAGGCCGAGTATCCTCGACTTGAGGGTGAGTTTGTGCTTCTCGCGGCGACCGACCGGGAGAGAACATTCACGGAGATTCCACTCGATTTTGTGGAACGGGCAGCTTCTGGTGAACACATTTCGCAAGAGGGTGCCGTCATCCTCGGAGGCATGCCGATTGCCGACTATCAGGGGCAGAGCGTAGGTGCACTTGTTGCATACCGCGATGCGTCGGGAATGATCGCTGAGATCGACGAGAGCACAGAGGCTGCCGTTGCCTCCGGCAGACGGCTTGGAGTGCTCATAGCGGCCGCGATCTTTGTGGTGATCGTGGTGATCATCACCATAATCGTCGTGCTGACGACTCGCATGCTCAAACCGCTCGACACTGTTGCACAGGTCGCAGACGAGATCGCCGCCGGCAAGCTCAGCGTGAAAGTGCCCGATGAACGGCGCTCAGACGAGATTGGAAAACTACTCGGCTCGTTCTCCAACATGACAGGCTCACTCGTGGCCAAAGGCGAACGATTGCGAGCATATGCCGAGGGCGATTTGACACGCGCCACTGAAATGGCATCAGACAGTGATGAACTGGGGCAATCGATTAACAAGCTGTGGACGAGTTTGCGAGAAATCCTCTCGGAAGCCGGAGAGGTCTCCGAAGAGGTTTCTTCGGGTAGTTCGCACATTTCCGACGCAAGTCAGCAGCTGGCAAGCGGCGCGAACGAGCAAGCCGCCTCGGTCGAAGAGATCTCCTCGTCGCTTGATGTCGTGGCCGGTCAGGCTCGGCAAAACGCCGAGACATCCGAGCAAGCTCACAAAGTTGCCCAAGAAACCGTTGGAAATTCAAAGCAGGGTGTTGAGAAGGTGGAGCACCTCACGAAGCTGATGGAGGATATTACGGCGGGGAGCGCAGAAACCCAAAAAGTTGTGAAGGCAATCGATGATATTGCATTCCAGATCAATCTCCTTGCGCTCAATGCCAACGTCGAGGCTGCCCGCGCAGGTAAGTACGGAAAGGGGTTTGCGGTTGTCGCAGAGGAAGTCCGGAACCTCGCCACGAGAAGCGCGGATGCCGTTAAGGAGACTACCGAAATCGTACAGCGATCAATCGAGAGCATTGGGCAAGGTGCTCACGCGACCGAAGAGACGGTGGCGCAGTTCCGCCGAATCGCCGAGCAGACCGATCGGATTACGACGATGCTTTCGGAGGTCGCCGCTGCGAGCGCAAACCAATCCGGCGCGATTCAAGAGATTACCGCCGGTCTCTCTCAGATCGATCAGGTGACTCAAACCAACTCGGCGACGGCAGAAGAGAGTGCATCGGCTGCAGAGGAGCTGGCGCAGCTTGCGCGGCGACTCGAGTCAATCATGGGACGCTTTCACCTCGGGGCGGCGGCGACGAGCCGGCTCCCGATTTCCGACTCGCGATCTCGTGGTGAAGAGGAACTGAGTGAGACCGAATACCGGTCGCAGGGCGCACCGCTTGCTACGAGGTAGCGGTGTACGATATCTCCTGCTATCACTACTATGAGAAGCAGGAGATGTCATGTCTGCCAACCGTGATGTGAACCCAAAGCCCGAGTGGCTCAAGATAAAGCTCAACACCAACTCGAATTTCAAGTACCTGAAGGGTCTTGTGAAGGACCAGCGGCTTACGACCGTCTGCGAAGAGGCTCGGTGCCCCAATATCCACGAGTGTTGGGGGGAGCATCGAACCGCGACGTTTATGATTCTCGGTGACACCTGCACGAGGCGCTGTCGTTTCTGCGCCGTGAAGACCGGGTTGCCCCGCGTTCTTGACAAAGACGAGCCGCGGCGAGTCGCTGAGAGCGTCGCCAGGATGAATCTCGAACATGTCGTTATCACAATGGTCAATCGCGACGAGCTCGCCGACGGTGGAGCGGCGATTATGGCGGAAACCGTCCGGCGAATCCATGAGGCCGCTGCGAACACCACCGTCGAGGTGCTCTCGTCCGACCTCATGGGCGACCCTAAAGCGATTGCAGTAGTCTGCGAGAGTCGCCCGGAGATCATGAGTCACAATCTAGAGACCGTTCGTAGGCTCACGCCGAGTGTACGTTCGCGATCGACATATGAGCGCTCGCTCGCCTTTCTCAAGCTGGCGAAAGAAATCGATCCCGAAAGCGTCACAAAGTCAAGCCTCATGCTCGGGTTGGGCGAGACGCGAGACGAGGTTCTCGAGGCCATGGACGACCTGTTGGCCAACCGCGTATCGCTCCTGAACTTGGGACAGTATCTGCAACCGACTCGGACGCATCTTCCGGTGCAGAAGTACTGGACACCCGAAGAGTTCGACGAGCTTGCCGCGCGTGCACTTGAGAAGGGGTTTACCCACTGCTCGGCAGGCCCGCTCGTTCGCTCGTCCTACCACGCCGGCGAACAGTATGAAACCTACCGCCGGAGTGTTCACCCGCTCTATCGTGAGCAGGCCGGGGATTAGCGTCGGTACGTCATTTCTGGACAGAGCAATCGCCGAGCATTAGAATCTCCGTGAACCTAGGTGGTTCAGGAGATTACATGACAGAGCTTACCATCTATAAAGAGCGCATTCGCCAGTATATCGACCGATTGCAGGAGAAGCGTTACGGAGCCACGCAGCCGTTGTCGGCGACCTACACCTACGACGCGGAGCGTCCCATACCATATTCCGAGCTGTCCCAACGAGAGTGGAAATCGATTGAGTCCGGAACCCAATGGGGTGAGCTCTGGGGTAGTGCCTGGTTCCGCCTCGAGGGAGCGATACCCGATTCGTTTGCGGGCGAAGATGTCGTGGCACTCGTAAGCGTTGGAAGCGAAGCTGCGCTCATGGTCGACGGCACCCCAGTGCAAGGCCTGACCAACGCCAACCGAACACCAACCTTCTCAACCGGCAAGAGGCGAGTGCTCCTCCACTCACCCGCGAAAGGCGGCGAACGGGTAGAGCTGCTGCTCGAAGCCGCAGCAAACGGAATCATGGGCTACCACTCGCACAGGGAGTTTGTTTTCGAGCGAGCGGACGTAGCGGTATTCTACCCTGAAATCTGGCGACTCGGCCTCGATCTGGAGTTCCTGTTTCATCTTGCGGCCACACTCCCCCAAGACTCCGTGCGCTGCCGTCGGTTGTGGCGCGGACTCAACGATGCGGCAAATGCCTGGTCGCGTTCGGACTGGGTTGCTGCGACAAAGGAGATCACCGAGCGATTGCTTGCCTCTCCTGCGGTCCCGAGCGCTACGACCAGCTGGTCGGTCGGCCACGGTCACCTCGACCTCGGATGGCTTTGGCCGGTCCGAGAGAGTCGTCGAAAGGCGGGTCGCACCTTTGCTACGCAACTGATGCTTCTTGACGAGTACCCAGAGTATGTGTTCGGAGCCTCACAGCCGCAGCAGTATCTGTGGATAAAGGAGGACTATCCGGAACTCTACAACCGGGTAAAGGAGGCCCATAACCGAGGTCGGTGGGAACTCCAGGGCGCGATGTGGGTCGAGCCGGACATGAACATAACTTCCGGCGAGTCGCTGGTTCGGCAGTTGCTGTACGGAAAGCGGTTCTTTCGGGAGGAGTTTGGGTTCGACGTCAAGAACCTCTGGTTGCCGGACGTGTTTGGTTACTCGGCTGCGCTGCCGCAGATCTTGAAGCTCGCCGGTGTCGACTACTTCGTCACGCAGAAGATTTCTTGGAATGAATCGAACGTGTTCCCACACCATACGTTTATGTGGGAGGGCATTGACGGTACTCGAATTCGCTCGCACTTCTTGCCGACCAACAACTACAACGCCGACAATCGACCCACGATGACAGTGCCCGCAGAGCAACGGTTTGCGCAGGCAGATGTTTCCGGTGACTGGCTGAATCTCTACGGGATCGGCGACGGAGGGGGCGGACCGAGTCGCTACCACATCGAGTTTGCCCAACGAGGCTCGAACACCGAGGGTTCGCCTCGCATGAAGCTTGCGCCCGCTCATGAATTCCTGGAGAGGATTGCTACCATTCCGGCGTCCGAGCTGCCGCTCTGGCGGGGCGAGCTCTATCTCGAACTACACCGCGGCACCTATACGACGCAGGCCAGGATGAAGCGCTACAACCGCCTGCTCGAACTGCGCCTCCGAGATGTAGAGCTATTGAGTGTCCTCTCGGGACTTGATCAGCGAGATCGAATCGCACAAGCCTGGAGAGACACATTGCTAAACCAGTTCCACGACATTTTGCCGGGAAGCTCGATTACGCTCGTCTACGATGAAGCCCACAGGCAGAGCGCCGAACACCTCGAGGCGATCCGCACGCTCTCCTCTGAGAGTCTCGCGACGATTCACGGACGCACGAGCTCCGATCCCCGCGCGTTCGTCGTGCAAAACACGGAAGCGTGGGAGCGGCACGAGCTCGCCCTCGTCGCCTGGTCCGGCCCCACCGTCCCGGTTATCACAAACGCGGACGATCTCTCGCTCGTGGCTCAGCCAACCGAGGGCGGCCTGCTCGTCCCGGTAACAGTTCCCCCAATGGGTCACACGACGCTACACGTGCACGACGCCGAGCACGAGGCTCGCGGAAACGACCAAGAACTCCACAGCGACTGCGTCTCTGCCGAGACACCGGCGCACGGTCGATGGTCGCGTGACCGGATCATTCCCGTCACCGCAAGCTCAGACACCATGGAGAACGGCCTTCTCACGGTGACGCTCGCTAACGACGGCACCATCTCCTCGATCTTCGATCGAGAGTTCAATAGAGAAGTGCTGCGTGGGCCGGCGAACCGGCTACGAATGTGGGAAGATCTGCCGTACAGTTGGGACGCGTGGGACATTAGCCACTACTATCGCGAGACAACGCCACAGGAGGCGACGCTCATCGAGCGTTCGCTCGGAGAGAGCGGGCCCCTGCGGGCCGTGATTCTTCAGAAGCTTTCGATCGGGAATTCCACCGTTGTTCAGCGTATCGTTCTCGAGGCCGAGAGTCGCTTGGTGAGGATAGAGAACAAGGTCGAGTGGAACGAGAGTCACCAACACCTTCGGGTCCAGGCGGAACCCGCTCTTCAGGCGCTCAGCGCGACGTACGAGATTCAATTCGGCGTTGTCTCTCGCCCCGCACACGGCAACACCAGCTGGGATGCAGCGCAGTTCGAGGTCGCCGGCCAACGGTTCGCGGATCTCTCGCAGGCCGACTACGGCCTCGGAATGGTCAACGACTGCAAGTATGGACACTACATACGCGACGGCATCATCGACCTGACCCTCCTTCGAAGCCCTAAGGATCCAGATCCCGAGGCAGATCTAGGAACGCACGAGTTCACCTTCGGGTACTACCCTCACGCGCTCGGGTGGCAGGCGAGCGACCTGCTCGAGCGAGCCCACGACCTCAATGCTCCGCTGTTTGTCCACGGCGTTGCAGGCGCGCCGACGCTCGCGAGCGCGAGCAACTTCGCCGTCAAAGGAGGGGTTGTCAAACTCGACACGGTAAAACCGAGCGAGGACGGGCAGGGAGCAATCATCCGTCTCTACGAGACACGCGGCACCAATCACGA
Source organism: Spirochaetota bacterium (assembly GCA_048624115.1). Classification (GTDB taxonomy): domain Bacteria; phylum Spirochaetota; class Spirochaetia; order DSM-27196; family SLST01; genus SLST01. Next base: position 1,190 of record JBMCTC010000006.1, on the reverse strand, counting down.
TGTCGTCTTTTGTTCGCGACGGGAATTAAAGACGATGCAGGAGGTGACGCTCCTCGAAGAACCTGCCGGAGTGGAGGTCGAGGTGAGCGCCCCGTCGGACGAGGCTTTTGGTTCCGAGGCGCGTCTCGAGTTCAAACCGTTCCAGATTCGCTCATTTAGGATTGTATGGTAAGACGGGCACTCGCCTTCGTGATGCTGCTCGTCGCCATTTTTATCGCGGCGAATGCGGATCGATTGCAGCTTGCGAACGGAGATATCATCTCGGGAACCATTGTACGGATTGACGAGGATCTGGTTGTAATCGACACCGAGTATGGGCGCCTCGAAATAGAACGCGACCGGGTTGTACGAGGGAGCTTTGGGGGTGAGATTTCAATCGACCCTGAGATCGGCGAGGGCGAGCCTGACGATGAACCCTCTGAGTCACCGGAGAACGATGATCGTACAAGCTCGCGCGCGGATTCGGACTCGCAGGTGCCGTCGATTGACGATGGATTGCTCTTTCACTTCACCCTCGATGAAAACCTTCGCGACCAGACCGGCAACTATCAAATAGTCAATAACGGAATGCGGAGCACGACGGGACCGCGCGGTGGCGGGAACAGCGCGCTACGAAGCGACGGTTCCGGGACATATCTGTCGGTTGCAACCGATCGACGCATCAACGAGCTCGACGCGTTTACGATTGCCTTTTGGATCAACCCCGAGAACAACGCCCCGACCCAGTATTTGGTCTCAAAGTGGACGCGGGCAGATGCTGAGAGCGCAAACGGCAAGTTCACGCTGCAAACCGCTCGCGGTGGACTAACCCTTTTTCTTGTGAACGAGGAGGGCCGCTACGAGTGGGTCACAGCGCGGGGCGTGCTGCAAGAAAACGAGTGGCAGTCTGTTGCGGTGACCTTCGAAGATGGGCGCGCCGTTCTCTTCGTCAACGGGGAGGAGGTAGGTTTCAAGCTGTTCGATTTTGAAAACCTCTTCGAAGAAGATGCACCCATACTCTTCATGACCGCAGAATCTGCGACTGAGGACGCTTTTGGTTACTACAACACGCTTGGGTCGATAGACGACGTCCGACTCTATGACCACGCCCTCTCGGATACGGAGGTTGCTCTGCTCGCGGCTATCGGCCGGTAGCCTGCCCCGGTCGGTCGCCGAGCTTGATGACTGCGGCGTCGGTGTAGATCGACGCC
>JBMCTC010000005.1:0-33020 GCA_048624115.1 Spirochaetota bacterium | reverse complement strand
CCGCGGGTAGTACCCGCGGTTTTTTTTTGCGCTGCGAATGGAGGAGCATATGGCAGCAGTTGAGATCAACGGGCTCACCAAGAGCTTTCGCCTCAAGACGAAAGGCGCCGGACTCGCGGCAAGCATCAAGGGCCTGGTTCGGCCGAGCTTTCGAACCGTTGATGCTGTGCGGGGCATTAGCTTCTCGGTCGATCAAGGCGACGTCGTCGCGTTTATTGGACCGAACGGTGCGGGAAAGAGCACGACGATAAAGCTCATGACGGGAATCCTGCATCCCGACTCGGGAAGCGTTACGGTGCTCGGCCTCGATCCGCACAGACAGCGAAAACAGCTCGCGTACCAAATTGGAACGGTGTTTGGTCAGAAGAGTCAGCTCTGGTTTCACCTGCCGCCAGCCGACTCCTTCAACCTTCTCGGAAGCATCTACGATCTCTCACGTCGTGAGGTCGAGGAACGCACCGCCTACCTGACCGACGTTTTCCAAATCGCCGAGCTCATGGATCAACCGGTGCGCAAGCTCTCCCTCGGCCAGCGGATTCGGTGCGAGATTGCCGCTTCGCTCTTGCATCGCCCAAGAATTCTGCTGCTCGATGAGCCGAGTATCGGCTTGGATGTTGTCGTCAAGCAACGCATCCGAGACTTGATTTCAAAGATCAATCAGGAAGAAGGCGTAACGATCTTCCTGACCTCACACGACGCTGGCGACATCGAGAAGATATGCAGACGAGCGATGGTCATAAACCACGGGACGATCGTTTGGGACGGTAGTGTGAAGGAGATGAAGTACACGCTCTTGAACAAGCGCGTGTTGGCGATCAAGACCGACGCTCCGGTCATCATCGACCTACCAGGGGTGACCGTGCTCAAGCAAAAGCCCTATTCGATCAAGCTCGAACTCGATCCCCAGACAACCTCGACCGAGGCCGTTATCGCGGCGGTCATGCGCCAGGCTGGGATTCAAGACATAACGATAGCCTCAACCCCAATGGAAGAGGTGATCTCGCATATCTACGGATCAACTGCCGCACCGGAGGCTGCTCCATGAGTGCACGCAAGTACGCCACCGTCTTTGGCATTGCCGGAAGAGATCAGCTCATCTACCTGCCGACCTATCTTCTCCGGAGCGTTTTCTTCCTCATCATCTTGTTTATCTTCTTTTCGCTCTGGAGGGTAATCTACAGCTCCGCAGGTGTTATTGCCGGCTTTACCATCACCCAGACCCTCTGGTACCTCACCTTTACTGAAACGATCGAGATGTCACAGACGCGCCTCTTTGCGCCTATCTCTGCCGAAGTCAAAGACGGCTCGGTGGCCTACTCACTCGTGCGGCCGTACTCCTACGTCGCGTACTGGGTAAGCCGAGGAATGGGCGAGAACCTCGTTAAAATGGTGCCGCTCTTGGCGGAGGGATTTCTCTTGGCAACGATTCTGGTGGGACCACTGCCGGGATACCTCGAGGCACTACCATTTGGCCTCATCGTCGTGATTGGAGGCATTCTCATGGGGAGCCTCCTGCAAGTTGTGATTGGTCTACTCGCCTTTTGGTTCGAGGAAGTCACGCCGTTTTGGTGGATTCTGCAAAAGATCACCTTTGTGATCGGAGGCCTTTTCTTGCCAATCGATTTCTACCCCGAGTGGCTACAGGGCGTGGCACGGGCAACACCGTTTGCATTCCTGGCCTATTGGCCGGCCTCGACGTGGGTAAGCTTTAGCTGGGAGCGCTTTGCGACTACCTTGCTCGGGCAGGTCGGATTCATCGTCGCACTCTCGGGAATCGCGGCGCTGATTTTCAAGCGCGCGGTGTTCAAGCTTCAGGCCCAAGGAGGATAAGTGGGTATGGCCGGCAAACGAATCTCGCTCGCTCGTCTTGGCATGCAGTATCTGCGCTTCAACCTCAGCGCGAACATGAGCTACGCGACGAGCTTTTTGATACAGGTATTTGGCATGGTTCTGAACAACGGCGCCTTTGTCATATTCTGGGTAATCCTCTTCGAGCAAATCGGTGGCGACATTGCGGGCTACGAGTTCAACGATGTGATGTTTCTGTGGTCGCTGGCTGCCACCGGGTTTGGTCTCTCAGTGGTTGTCTTTGGAAACGGTACCGCCATTTCGAGGATCATCTACAACGGCGATTTGGACGTCTATCTGCTGCAGCCAAAGCCGGTTCTCCCGAATCTTCTCATGAGCCGGATGATCGTTTCCGGCTGGGGTGACATTGCCTACGGCGTTGCGCTCTTCTTTATCACACAGCCGGTCACGTGGTCGGGCGTCTTGCTCTTTATCGCGTTCTCACTGCTGATGACCGGGGTACTGACGTCGCTGCGAGTGATCTACCACTCTATGACTTTCTTCTTTGGCAACGCGGAGGCGTTTGCAGGACTGGCAAGCGAACTCGTATTGAGCTTTATGCTCTATCCAGGAGGCATCTTTCAAGGGCCGGCGGGTTGGCTCCTTCACTCACTCATTCCTGCGGCCCTGGTTGCCTATATTCCCGCGTCGCTCTTCGCGAGCTTTGACCTCACGACGTTCTTGATCCTGCTTGCCGCAGACGGTGCGATTGTGGGCATCGCACTACTCATGTTCCGGAGAGGGCTCAAGCGCTACGAGAGCGGAAACCTCATCGGCACGCGAATGTAGCACTACCCGTCCGTGCTAAGACTTAGGTGCAATGTGAAGATCGTCGACCCGCAACGATCTTATTGGTTACGTGGAGGGGCAGGAATGACAGAAACACCAAGCGGGCCATACGAGAAGGAAATTCGGGCGCGAATCGGCGGGACCGAGATTGCGGGAACGTATCGACGGATGGCCTCTAATGAAGAAATCGAAATGATAAAGCCGTTTCCCGGGCTGACCGCTGCTCTCCCCGCCTCGTTAGAACGACATCGGCAGGTATCGCCTATCAAGAAGGGGCGAGCGGGATTGGCACTTCTCTACTGGAAGGCGATTGCTTACGCGCGCCGGCTGCACCACGACGCCTTTGACGAACAGCCACGAGGAACGGTACCAAAGCGATCTGCCGCCCGCATCCGGGAGTGGTTGCAGCAGAAGTACTTCGCAAGACTGACTTCCCTCGATCGGCGGCAGAGAAAGGGCACGCTCTCCCGCGACCGGCATTCAGATCTCACCCGTCGGCTACGCAGCAGGACCATGGACGCGCTGGCGCTTGTTTCACGAGCCGAACGACGGGCGAGACATCGGGGATTTGACATTAAGCTCTCAGACTCTGATATCACGATGTTCAGCGAGTACTTCGGGCACTAAGTCGCACCGTCGGGAATCTGCCGGCCACGAGTGTCAATGCGGAACTCAGGCACCGGCGGAGCGGGCGTGAGCGCGTGCCGCCTCGGCGATCTGGTGCCGCAGCAACACTTCTCGGGGCGTTACCGGCGTATCGAGACGGTAGGTGCTGTACTCTCCTTCGAGGCGCGATCCGTCGATCATGACGCCGTAGTAGCAAAGCTCGATGAGGTCTGCCTGGTAGAGACTCAATGGCGCAAGAACCGTCGAAGCCAGATCGGTGCAGCTTCCAACCGGTTCGGCGAGAACGAAACTCGGTTGCTGCTCTTCGAGTACGGTGCGGATGTTTGCGACAAAGTCGCTGAAGTTGCAACAGAAACAGCCGTTTCCGACCTCTGAAGCGGTAATCTCGAGCGACTCGGCGTAGCCGGTATCAACCAGCGTTTCCCCCTGGTCATTCGTAACAATCGCAACACTCTCACCACGCGCGATAAGCTCCTTTGCCACGGCAATGAGTAGCGTGGTCTTACCGCTGCCCAAGAACCCCCCGACCAATGCAAGTTTCGCTTTCACAGATTACACCCCTCCCGTCGCGCTATCCCAGAGGTCCGCAATCGCAGCCACATTGCCGGGAGGGCAAATCACCGTCAGTCCGGCGACCTCAGCGTTCGGTGGTTCGCGCTCCGTCCACTCGAGTGCACCCGCGTTGTCGCTTAGGTAGTACCAACGCCCTACCGTGACCCACCCCTTGATCCGGTATGCTAGTGGGAGCGCTTGCGCCGCGAATGCATCGAGTTGCGACCGGTCCAGGAGGTCGTGCTCCAGTTGGAGCGCCGCCGGTCGTGTCTCCGGTGTCGAACACGAGACGAGATCGCCTGTAAGCTCGAGGCTCTTCTTACCGCCGAGCGCCACGGTATCGATCCGCCCAAATGAAACCCGCTCGACTCGTGCCCTTGGGTTGATCGCAGAGAGTTGCTGCTCCAAGCTTTCGAGCGCGGATTGTGAGGCAAGGTCTGCCTTATTGATGAGGATAAGGTCTGCAGCGAGTACCTGACGTTCGATTGCCGTGAGCGTACCAATCAGTTTCTCGAACCGAGTCGCATCTACGAGACATACGATGTCGGTGATCACGTAATCTGAAGCGAGACGATTCTCACGAAGCAGTTTGCTCAATCCGCTCGGATCGGACATACCACTCGCCTCGACGTAGAGTCGGTGCGGGCGGCGGCGCGCGAACATCCGCAGACCCGCGACAAACGACGCGGTTTTGCAGGAGCAAAAGATCGACCCATCGGCCACTTCGTAGATCTCCATACCTTCGCTCGAGTTTGCCTGCTCCTCTACGAGTGCCCCATCAACAACCACACGCCCAAAGTCGTTGATCAACAGGCCGAGCGGCGGTCGCCCATCGTTCAAGCGATCGGCTCCCGTCGACATCAAGAGGCTGTTGAGGAATGTCGTCTTGCCGGCCCCCAAGAAGCCGGTGATCAGAACGAGCTCAATCGGGGGCTTCGGTTCGTCGCTCCGCGATGCCATTCTACTTCGCTGCGACAGTCTCGACGGCTTTCGCGAGTTCGGCACGGCTTGGAATCACCGAAATAAACATGGGCTTTCCATTGATCGCAATTGCCGGGAGGTTCGAAACGCCAAGCTTCGAGAGGCGCACGATGTTCTCCACCTGGGTGATCTTGTGCTCGACCACCTCTACCTTGGTTCCAAACTGCGCTTCCATATCGTCTGCCGCGGCCCGCATGTAACCGCATGCTGCGCAGGTTGCGCTATCGATAGTGAGCACCTCGATCAGCACATGGTCGAGGTTTTCGTAGTCCGGCATCTCGAGTTCCACGTCCAAATCGTCTCGCACATACCCCTGGACAAGGCTGCGGGCAGCTTCGGGATTCTGTGCCGCTTGGCCGATACCAATAATGTTTTCGGCGGGCGTTCCGTACGGCATGTCACAACCAGGCGCAAGGATGAAGTTCTGCTTGCCCATCGCGTCGAGCAACTCGATCGCCGCCTTTTGGTTATCGAGCTGGTTTCCGAGCAGCATGACAATGGTGAGCTGAATGTTCCCACTGAGCACGACATTGTGCTTGTCGGTGATCGCTTTAGCTGCCTGCATGTTGATGTTTTCGTCTACGCTCAAGCAGTCGGGCCCGGTAAGGCACATTTTCTCGATGTTTTTTGTGGCGTCTCCGCAGACAAAGAAGGAACTCATGGCGTTCCAGTCGCGCACCTCGCTAAAGAAGCGATTGTAGGGGGCGTGCATAAATTGCTCGAACGCATCGGGCGAGATCTGCGAGATCAGAGGATCAACCGCGCCGATGATGTCCATTCCCGCCTCGCGGTAGTAGGAAGCAACGGCCAGGGCAACGTCGGTACAGTACTCGAGCAGTTTGGAGACGTAGTCCGGATCGTCATACATGTCCATAAAGATGTTCGTGCCGCGCAAGTGGGAGGCAAGCGTGAACGGTCCACAGACGAGACCGTAGAGCGCCGTATCTGCGGCAACGGGTTTGAAACGTCGCATGACGTCGAGCACGAGCGGGATTCGCCCCTCTTCCTTCGACGGGATCTTGCTCGGAATCTCGGCGGACTCGGCAAGCGGGTGCGACCTGACCGTTGGCGGCGCTTCCGACGCCCAGAGCAGCTCGCAACCAAGCACTTCGGCCTCGATCTGCAAGTCGAACACAACAGGCATTCCATCTGGTGAGTATTGGTGACGTGCCTCCTTCAGGCACTCGAGCAGCTTGTCGGCATCTTGCAGCAACTCGGTGGCGTCGTAGCCCTTGAGGCTTCCAATCTGAACGCCGGTATACGGGACCCAGGGTACCCGCGGAACGGGTTTGTGTTCCATGGTCATTGCGATGAGCTCTTTTCCGGTCATTGTCTCCTCCATCGGTGCAGATAGTAGCAGAGATTCAAGTCTCCATCTTGTACCAGTTTACGCTTTTTGTTCTTTTTTCTACTCTCAACCAATCGAGCAGAATAGACAGCCGGGCGACATTGAACATCGGGGCTCACAAGCACTCCGCCACTATTCGGCGGCAACGGGGATTCCTTGCGCTCGAATCGACGACGAGGGCACGCTGCTTTTTGCAAGTGGCAGAGATTCTGTGGCGTGTCCAATCTGCTCCCTGGTTTCAGAGCGTGCGGCTCATGCGTGTCTTCAGACACATCTCTACGGAAGCTTCTGCTCGCTGCGGTTTGGCGGCCGGTACACGTACTTCTGCCCGAACGCCCTCACCTTCTTCAGCGCTCCCCTGCTCATTGATCGGGTTCCAAGTGGATCGCTTATCGCCGGTCCGGTGCTCCTCATAGACGTCGAAGAGTACATCCAGGACGAGATAGACGGTCGGCTCGCGCTCGAGAGTGAGTCGCGCAGTCGTGCGATCGCCGTGGTACGCTCGATCCCACGTGTTACGCCGGAGCGCGCGCACGCGCTTGCCGAGCAGTTACTCTATACGGCGAGTTGGGCAACCGGCGCGCAGGTTACCGAAATAATCGCGGAGCAAGAGGAGATTCGAGCCGAGGCGGATATCTCGAGCTACATGAGCCATCTCAAGACGATGGGAGGTGGCAGCGACGCCGATACCTACCCTGATGAAAGCGAGCGTTTGTTGCTCTCGCTCATTCGCGAGGGCGATCGGGACGGAGCACGCGAACTTCTCGCACAGTTGCTCGCCCGCGTGAGGATCGCTACTGGAAATAACGTAGACGCGTTTCGGTTGCGAGCGCTCGAGTTGGCCGTGCTCTTGAGCCGGGCCGCAATTGACGGAGGTGCGGAACCGGAGAGCGTTTTTGGCATCAACTACGGAGCACTCGCCCACGTCCAACACGCGACGAGTGTCCACGATCTCTCGACCTGGCTGATCGGCGTCACCGAGCGATTTGTCTCGTTTGTGTTTGACGCTCAAACGGGTCGGCATCGGGAAGTGTTTCTCAAAGCACGAAGCTACGTTCGCTTACACGCTTCCGAAAAAGTGGCTCTTAGTGACGTGGCCGACGCCGTGGGATTGAGCCCCGCCTACCTGAGTCGTCTCTTCAAGGAAGAGATGGGCATTACCTTTGTCTCGTACCTCGCGCGCGTGCGTGTGGAGGCCGCGAAGGGACTACTCAAGAACGCTACGCTCGGCCTCGCCGAGGTCGCTACAACGGTTGGTTTTGCCGATCAGAGTCACTTCACGCGCGTGTTCAAGCGCGTTGCAGGCATTAGTCCCGCTCGCTACCGCTCCGGGGAACGAGTCTCTGAACAGACGCACGAACTTCATCAGTAGCTTGCCTCGAGCAAAATCAGCATGCATACTTCCCCCATGAAGCGCAGTGAAGTCAACGAACTACTCGAAGACGCGAAGGCGTTTTTCGCATCGATGGGGTTTCGGTTGCCCGTGTGGGCCTACTGGGCACCGGAACAGTGGAAGGACCGCACCGACACCGCCGAGATCGTGAATGCGGCACTCGGGTGGGATGTGACCGACTTCGGCAGTCTCGATTACAAGAACCGAGGACTCCTTCTCTTTGCAATACGAAACGGTCTTTCTTCAGGGAAGCCCGCCGCGTCGGGCCTTCGCTACGCGAAACCGTACGCGGAAAAGATCATGATCGTAGATGAAGAGCAGGAAACGCCCTTCCACTTTCACTGGAACAAGATGGAAGACATCATCAATCGGGGTGGCGGGAATCTCGTCATCGAGCTCTACGGCGCTAACGACAAAGAAGAGTTCTCCGATGAGCCTGTTGTGGTGAGTATCGACGGACTGCAGCGAACCGTTCAGCCGGGGGGGAGCGTGGTTCTTCATCCGGGTGAGAGCATCACCCTCTACCAGTACCTCTATCATCGCTTTTTCGGCGAGCCTGGGCAGGGAAGAGTCCTCGTCGGCGAGGTGAGTTCGGTCAACGACGACTCGTCGGACAATCGGTTCAAGGAACCGGGTGGACGATATCCGGAGCTCGAGGAAGATGAGCCGCCGGTCCATCTTCTCGTATCCGATTACGCAAAGTTCCTGTAACGCGGAGGCGCGCCGACCGCTCCCACGGGCAGTCGGCTATGCCTCGAGTTCCGTTAGGCCCAGACCAAAGATGCTCCAGAACCACGCGACGGGGCGGCCAATGACGAGGTAGAGCACCACTCGAATCATCGTGACCGCTATTGCCGAGTAGGCGTAGATCTGCGCCCTTTCGAGGCATGGGATGGTCGTTCGCCTTGCCTATCGTCTGCTCCTCACCTACACTCATGCATATCTATGGCACGAATATCAGCCCGTTCGGTTATTCCGAGACGCTACACGCAGGCTCACCGGCTACGAGAAATCGTGTCGATCATGGTCAAGTATGGACTCACCGACTACGTGCGCGTGCTCCGACTCGATAAAGGAGTCACATTTGCGCGCGACATCCTCTTCAAAAAGAAGAGTCAGTGGCTGAGACAGTTCGGCCGCTGGGAACGGGTTCGCATGGCAATGGAAGAGCTCGGGCCGGTTTTTGTGAAGCTCGGCCAACTGCTCAGCAACAGAAACGACGTCCTGCCGGAGGGCTTGCTTCGAGAGTTCGAGCGACTGCAAGATAACGTTCCGCCTGTAAGCGCCAAGAGCGTCCGGCGTGTTATCGAACAAGAGATCGGGCGGCCGGTAGAAGAGGTGTTCTCGAAGTTCGATTGGACGCCGGTTGCTTCCGCATCAATCGCGCAGGTTCACCGCGCTCGGCTCCAGAACGGCGCACTCGTCGCTGTAAAGGTACAACGCCCGGGCATCGAACCGATGGTGCAAGCCGATCTGCGCAACCTCCGTCAGCTCGCGTCGCTCGTCGAACGCTACATACCCTCAACCAGACTCCTCGCACTTACCGACGTGGTAGACGAGTTCGAGGCGAAAATCCGTATCGAGATGAACTTCGAGCGCGAGTTGCTCTACATGCAGAAGTTCAAGAGCATGTTCAGCCATACGAAAGTGACACAGGTTCCGGCGGGCTATCGAGAGTTCACCACGAGGCGTGTACTTGTAATGGAGTTCCTGCGCGGTGAACGGGTGACCGACATCATAGCCGACGGAGAAGGATACAACAAGAAGCTTATTGCGATGCGCGGCGCGACGCTTGTGCTCGAGCAGGTGTTCATCCACGGGTTCTTCCATGCCGACCCGCACCCGGGAAACGTTATGATTCTTCCGGGAAACGTCGTCTCGTTCCTCGACTTTGGGATGATGGGCCGGATCCGACCGAACGAGATGGAAAGCCTGCGGACGATGTTCCTCGGTATGACGAACCGTGACGCCGCGGAGACCGCTCGCGCTCTTATCGACCTCACCGAGCAAATTGGGCCGGTTGATTTAGGAGAGCTCGAGATTCGAATTTTCGATCTGCTCGACGAGTATCTGGAACTCTCACTCGAAGACTTCGACCTCTCCGCGCTCTTCCAAGATCTGCTCAAGATGCTTCGCTCCTTTAAGATCATTGTCCCGGCAAACCTAATCCTCATGATGAAAGCGCTCGTGTCGATCCAAGGTATCGGAGTGCAGCTCTCCCCGGGGTTCAACCTCATGCAGTTCTTCCAGCCGTTTGCACGGCGGTTGATACTGCAAGAGTTCAGGCCGCGCAGACTCGCCGCCGAGGCATACCGGGCCGCCTCGGACTACCGAAAGCTCGCGGCTGAGTTTCCGTCAGATCTTGGCAGGATCATGAAGGAGTTGGGTGAAGGACGACTGGGTGTGCATCTCAAGGTGCAGGGACTCGAACGACTCCGGATAACCCTCGAACAGGTGAGTTTCCGAATCGTCCACAGCGCCGTGCTCGCAGCGCTTATTATCGGATCATCATTGATGCTTGGAATGGCAGTGCCGCCGACGTGGCGCGGCGTATCGCTCTTTGGAGTGATCGGAATATCCCTCGCGGCGTTTATGGGACTATCGAGCCTCATCTCGATGCTCGTGCGTATTTTCCGAAGATAATCACACCGCCGGCGTCGCTCGGCAAAGCTAACCCAGCGAGTCTATGTCTCGCATCATCCGCTCTTCATAGCCTCAAACCAAGAGGAGGCATCATGCACAGGAAGCCATCTACATCTACGAGATTTGCGAGGGGCGCGATTTTCGCCTTTTTGCTGCTCTTTTATGCTGTGTCCGCATTTGCTACCGGAACATCAGAAGGCGCAAGAGAAGAAGCGCAAGTCCAAACAAGAAGACCAATTCCAGAACTCAACCACGATCACGACATACGTGTGAGCGAACTGCTTGGCACACGCGTTGTCATGAACGATGGAAGTGAGGCAGCAACCGTCGAGGACGTCATTGTCGACGTAGGCCAGGGACACCTACTCTACCTCGTGATTCAGTTCACCGACGATACATATCGAGACTCGGATGCGCTCTTTCCCGTACCGATCTACTTGTTCGAGCCCGATGGACAGCAGTTTGTGCTCTACGCAGACAACGAGACCTACATCGACAACATGCCATCTATCGAAGAAGTAGATGCGTACGATCCCGACCAGGATGACGCTTGGGGGCGGTGGATGTACTCGTTTTGGACGATGTATCCACAGACGACAATAAACGCATATACCGAAGAGAATCTCGGCAACGAAGATCTCGGGGATGCATCCTACCGAGAGGATCGACTCTGGGGGTACCGCTACAACTACGCGTCTGGACCCCAGGTCGTACCGGTGGCCATCATCAGGGGCTCGGAACTCATTGGGGTTGAGGTTTCAACGCAGGGAGGCGAGAGCGCCGGAGAGATCACAGACTTGGTCGTGAACGTCGAAAACGGACAACTACTGCTCGTCGCGGTGAGGCCTTCGGCGGAGATGGAGGCAGCTTCAGGAAACTACCTCTTGCCTCTGTCGGCACTCACTGCCAACCGAGAAACGGCAAACGTCGTCTTCAACAATGAAGACTACGAACTACCGAGCGGCACAGGCTTTGAGAGTACCTGGCCGGACCTAACCGATCAGGCATTTCACGATCAGATCGCTCAGGTGTGGGAGAGCCAAGGCGTTGGCGTTCGATACGGGGCGGGAATGCAGGTTGTGCCGATGGGGCTGGTTCCCGACACAATTATGGACAACTACGAGGTGTTCACCCGAGACTCGGAATCGATCGGAGAGATCGACGACCTCTTGATACGACGCGACGGCAAGATCGTCTACGCAACCTTCGAGTACGACGAAGCCTGGGAAATCGACTGGGACCAGCAAATGTCTATCGTTCCGATCTCCCTCCTGACGATTCAACCGATTAGCCAGGCGGCGGTACTGGGAGCACGTGCTCCTGACATCGACTCCCTTCCAAAATATGACGGTGATCTCTTTGTCGACACGTCCGCCCCTGACTGGGATAGCGCAGTGAGATCGTACTGGAACAACATCTACGCTGTCGAACGTGGCAACGAGAGAGTCGGTCAGATCCCCACTACGGAATCGTGGGAGAGTATCGCAGACAGCGAGTATTTGCCCGCTTCGGCACTTCGGGATTTCTCAGTCGTTGACGGCAATGGTGAATGGATCGGTGAGGTCGAAGAGATCGCGATCGATATGGTGCGTACAGAGGTTGGCTACCTCAGGCTCGAGATCGATGAGCCGGGCCTTTTCGCTGACGCAGAAGTCGCGGTGCCGGTCTCCGCGGTACGCTTTCGACCGGCGGAGGAACAGCTCGTACTCGACGTCACGCAGGATCGCCTGAGGAACGCGCCGGGGTACGACGGGATTCCGACCGAAGCAGATCGCGATTTCGTCGAAGAGGTACGCGCCTACTGGGCGAACTGACGCTTCACCCTTACCCGGTTCGGAACAGACAAGAGCAGGTGCGTCTCAGACACGAGACCGCCTGCTTTTTTGTTGACTGGTCGTTACCGTCATGCGATGCTCTGGCCATGACGTCCCATGAGCGAATCTCCAACATTCTGAAACGCAAACCGGTAGACCGAATTGGGCTCTTTGAGCACTTCTGGGGAGACACGCGCAAGCGTTGGGCATCCGATGGGCACCTCTCCATTGACGAAGACCCTCACGATCATTTTGGCTACGACCTTCAGACGCAGTGGAGCTTTAATCTCACCGCTGATATTGATGCCACTCCGCAGATCCTGGAAGAGACGGAGGAGACAGTTCTCACGCTCGACGGGAACGGCGCAACACTTAGGAGGCACAAGCTTCACGATGCAACGCCCGAGCACGTCGATTTCTCGGTGAAGGACCGTGACGGCTGGGAGTCGCTGATCAAGCCAAAACTCTCGGCCGATCGGCGACGGATCAACTTCGAAGGATACCGCAAGGCCAAGGCTGCGGCGGCCGCCGCCGGTCGCTTCTTCTGCTGGTCCGGCGTGAACGTGTTCGAGCTCATGCATCCGGTGTGCGGGCACGAGCACATGCTGGTTGGAATGGCACTTGACCCCGACTGGGTTCGCGACATGGCCAACACCTACGCCCGCGTGACCGTCGAGTTGCAAGAGATTCTCTTTGCCGAGGAGGGCTATCCCGACGGAATATGGTTCTATGAAGACATGGGATTCAAGCAACGCCCGTTTATGTCTCCGGCAATGTACCAGGAGATCATCCAGCCTGCACACGAACAGACGATCGCCTTCGCGAAATCTCACGACTTGCCGGTCATCATGCACTCGTGCGGGTACGTGGCGCCGCTTGTCCCGCACATGATCGATGCCGGAATCGACTGCCTGCAGGTAATCGAGGTTAAAGCAGGCATGGATCTGCTGGAGCTTCATCGAGACTACGGCGACCGATTGAGCTTTATGGGCGGTATCGATGTCCGAGTTCTCTACTCAAATGATCGCGCAATTGTGAATAGCGAGCTTGAGCAAAAGATCCCGGTCGTCAAGAATGGTTTCGGCTACGTGCTCCACAGCGACCACTCGATCCCCGATAGCGTCGATTACGAGACGTATCGGTACTTCGTGGACCGCGGGCTGGAGTTAGGAGCGTACCGGTAAGCTAAGGTCATCGCTACGGTACCGACGATTCGACTACCACCACAACGCGACGGTTGAGCGCCCGTCCATCTGGAGAGTCGTTAGACGCCGCAGGGTCGCTTGCTCCTCGCCCGGTGATGCTGAGCTCGGCCGGCTCCACCGAAAAACGAGGCACCAGATAATCACGAACGGTCAGCGCTCGTTGCTCAGAGAGCCAACGGTACGACTCCGGAGTACCGTGGTCGGCCTGCGCGACGTGGCCGACAATCTCAATCGTCCAGCGCTCGCCTTCATTAACCCGTCGAACAATTTGATCGAGTGTTTGCCGTGCAGAGGGAAGAAGCTCGGCCGAATCTGCTGCAAAGTACACCCGCTCCGAGAACTCGACCGCCGTGGCTGTCGCAGGCTCGCGCGAGGCCGATCCTGCCGGCGAGGGTTCAGCCGGTGGATTGGGTGGCACGGCACGCTCGGCAATCGGTACATCGCGGGCGGCCTCGCTCCTATCTGTGGCTTCAGGAGACTCACTCGCAACATCACCGCTAAAAACGTCGCCGGCCTGAGCGAGCAAGCGGTCAAAAACTGACTGTTCGAAGAAGAGAATCACGCCCACCGTGGCAGCGATGAGAACGAACACCATCGGAATCACCAGTCGCCGCTTGCGACTGCCGCGTTTTGCTCTGTCGTCTCGTCTTTCGTCACGCGACAGCTCTTCAGGCCGTGGAGTCTGTTCAGATACACGGGGTAGTTCCGGCGCGGTTGCGGCGTGTTCGTTGAAGTCGGTGGTCGCCTCCGCCTTCATGCCTGACTCTTCCCACTCTACGATCTGAGGATCAACTGTCAGTTCCGGCTCGATCTCGAGTGCTATCGGAGACGCCTCTTCATCCGGCGCGCCTTCATCCGGGATCTCACTATCTTTGGCTCCATCGCCTTCGAGGTCGAGCTCAATGTCGGGCTCGGCCGGAAAGTCCTCAGAAGAGTCGGTGTCGGGGACAAGCACTTCGTCGGAGGCTTCCCCATCTTTCCTCCCGGCATCGGCGGGCGCGGCCGAGACCACTCCGTTTTCTTCAGACTGCGATTCCGTGGAACTCACGCTCTCGCCCCGCACGAATTCTTCCGAGAGGTCTTCGGGTTCGGTGTCGAGTGAGGTGTCCGACTTGGCTGCGGGTGCTTCGGCGGCCGCCTGCTCACGTGTCGCCTGCGGCGTCGTAGATGCGCGACCTGGGGCAAGCCCTCGACGATGCACCGTTGACATTGAAGCAAGGACGTTTTGCAAGCGTTCATCAGTCGCATGCTCTGCAATCGCCGCCAGATTGAGAATGAGGCGCACTTCCTTACCGTCGAGGTAGCAGCCATAGACCAGATTATGCGGGAGGTCAGCGGGAAGCGGCCTCTGCGCTGCGGGTTCTATCGCGCGCTTTCCAAGCACACGCTCTGCCGAGAAGATTGCCTCGAAATCGCCGTTCTTCACGTGCAGCGGTTGCGAGGTTGCGATCTCAGACGCGTGCCCGAGATACCTCGCAAGGTCGAGGTCCGACATGGCACCTGCCTCCGTACAGGCAACACGTCCGACCAACGGATGGCTTGCCCAGAACGGATAGAGTCGAACCGTATTGAGCTCATCTCCGAGTTCCTCGGTTGGAAGCGCGTATACGAAGTCTCCAAAGGAGAACTCTGTAACCGAAACAGTTCGCTTGAAGAGATCCGTTTCAAACGTTGAATCGACGTCGTGAACGAAAGGAGACATGGCACTCTCTTCGAAGACCGCACTCGGGTCAAGAACGGGGAGGAGCGAATCCGCAGTCTCGACTGCTCGGCGGATTCCCGGGCGAGCAAGCAACTTTGGAAGATCCTGTACGCTGCCTTGCACCTCCCCGGAGTGGCCCGCAATTGCGAAATAGGCGGCCACATCTCCCTGCTCGTAGGAGAGAAGAATTGCGGCGTGCTCTCCGGCGTCAAACCCGAGCGCTGTTGCCACATCGAACACAGCCACCATTTCCGTTCGCAGACGCGCGATACCGATGAGTTGCGGTGGTGCGAAGGGCAACGGGACAACCTGAATATCTTCTGAGATCGATTCGCCGAATCCCTCGCTCTCAAACGCGCACTCCTTCGCGCCAACCCGCACACGAATGAATGATGAGCCCGTTGCGGCCCGGGCGGGGAAGGATTGCGACGGTGTCCATATTTGTATCGCTGCGCTTTCTTGAAGCTCCGAAAAAAAATCTTCGCTCAAGATAGGAACAAATTGATCGCCGATAAGCGCACACGCGTCCATAACCGATGAGCCCACGTAAGATGACACCGGCAACACGCTTGTATCCTCGACATTGATCGTTGTCGGTGCGTCTTGTGCGAGAACGCCGGAAATCTGCTCATCGGGAGCAGTAATGATCCCGGCCCGGCCGCGCTGCGATACACCATGCAGGCCAAGTCGGACAGAAAGATCGGTGAGGAACTGAACCCGATCCTCGATTACGGCGGCAACGACATCATCTCGTTGACCACGCATAAAACGAGAAAAACTCTGCACCTCCACTGTCTTTTCGACCAGGTCGGCGCGAACTGCAAAGGGATGATTTGCCACAGAACCAACCATGAGTTTGGTCATGCGTAAATTATAGCGTAATTGGAGGGATTTGTCTTGGCAATCGGTGCAATGTAGGGCAAGTTATCACCGGGTGCGAGCATTGGCTTCCCCGCTCCTCGAGAGGAAGGAGAGAACGCCGGCTCAATCGATCCTAAGATTGGGGAGGTCACAAGGAAGGCGGCGAGGAGGCTGAAAACCGCAAACCAGGGGGATGATTGAACTCGACGTTCTATTCCTACCGTGTCCCAGAGGACTCATATTGTTATTAAACCACATATATCCATAAGCGTCAATAGAAACTGGAGAATTTTTTCTGTTTAGCTCTATTGGGGTGCTTGCGTAGACGAAGGTGTTGAGCGTTCGCTGCGTGGAATACAAAATCACTACCACATAACAGTGAGCCGTGGTATTGTCCGATGGGGGCAAGATATGAGGAGCATTTGCGCGATGACCCGGCTGGTATATGCGCTCTGTCTCGCACTGGTTTTCACCGGTTGCGATTGGCTTGGATACACAGCGTACGTTGGAACCTGGGAACTCTCGTACCAAGATGTCGACTCTATGGGCGACCCGATCGACGTGACGGAAACACTGCAGCTCTCGGCCGACTCATTTACCCTGCGAACCACGACTCTTGACATGCTCTCTACGGAAACGTGGAATGCCGCACGAGGCGACCTCACCGTCGTCGGAAACACCTTCTACTTCACGACCCGGGAAGTAGGATTCGACTTAGCCACCGTGAACAACTTCGTAACCGTTCTCGGGCTGGAGGGCAAATCGTTTGACTTGCCGATCCAAGAGTGGTACGACGTGAACGCATTTCTCGCCGAGATGTCGAAAGGCACGGTGCTTGTGTTTCCTTCCGATGTGTTCGAGCTCGGGAACCCAACGTTCACCGTTTCAGGAGACACGCTCACAATTGCCGGCAAGTTTGACGCGACATACGAGAAGCAGTAGGTGGAACGAATCATGTCCAGCGTATCACTGCTCCCTCCATCCATTGACAACAACTATCGCGGTCCACGTATAGCGGTGATCGTCTTTTGGCTTCTCGCTGCTGTCACCCTCGTCCGCAGCGTCATTCATATAGTAGCCCCCGACGGTGGTGCCGCGAGCATCGCGACCATCCCCCTTGCCTCGTTCTCCCCCGCTGCAGCCGATGCGGTCATCCACATCTTTGCTCTCTGGGGGCTCTCTCAGCTCATCATCGGCGTCTTCTACGTCGTAGCACTTCTCCGCTATCGGACGCTCATTCCGATGCTTTACCTGTTCGCACTCTTCGAATACGTCGTCCGGCTGACACTGACATGGATTAAGCCGATGGAAACCGAGTCGACAGCTCCAGGCGCCATTGGAAACTACGTGCTGATTCCGATCTTACTGGTGATGTTTCTCGTGTCGTTGGCTTCAAGACCGCGAAAGGCGAAAGACTTCAACCGTTCCGGCTCATAGGGGCGATGCGCCCTGGTTGCCGGGGCTTGCAGCTTCACTTCACAGAGCCTGCGGGGATAATGGCGATGGCAGATTTGAACTGCCGACTTCTACCGTGTGAAGCTGCCACGCGCGTCGGCCAAAAAAAAACGAATGGTGGGCGATGGCAGATTTGAACTGCCGACTTCTACCGTGTGAAGGTAGCACTCTCCCACTGAGTTAATCGCCCACCATTCGTTCAGCAACCCAAGCAACACGCGTGGCGTGCACTCTCCCACTGAGTTAATCGCCCACCATTCGTTCAGCAACCCAAGCAACGCGCGTGGCGTGCACTCTCCCACTGAGTTAATCGCCCACCATTCGTTCATCATGCCTGGCGTTGGGATTAGGATACTTGCGGCGAACGGGCCTGTCAATTGCTCTACGAAATGGTAGATTGATCACATGCGACGATTTCCTGTGGTCTCCGTCTTTACCTCCCTCCTCTTGTTCATGTTTATCGGATGTGCCACTGAGCCGCCGACGCCCGTGGTGCAAGAGCAGCCGGTTGACGCTGGCTGGAAGCAGCGGATGGTAGACACGTCGTTCGAGACTGAGTTGCCCGACCCCTTCATCAAGCTGGTCGATCTCCAGCGACTTCGTGTCGGGATGACAAAACAAGAAGTACTTGCGATCTTTCCCGGCCCCGACGAGACAACCCTCCGCGGCAGAGATGAACTATGGGACTACGGGTTCGCCGAGCTGATCTTTCGGGGTAATCTGCTCGCGGACTGGTTCAACAAGGATCGTTGATCGAGAGGGGGGCAGTCAGGGTTGCTGAGCGCTCGGCACGAGCACCTCTGACCGGTCCTCGAAAACCGACCCCTGGCGTACCGCTACGACTACGTTCGGCGGTCAACAAGAGGTAACGTGTCCATGAAGTACAAATTGTTAAATACCTATTATTTCGAGCAAGAAGAGGATCGGGTGAGCTGGCTACGCATCTTCTCGGACGAAAAACGGCTCATGCGCGGCAATGGAGTCTACCGAGACGATGTGCTCGTCCTGCTGTTCCCGAGCCAGATCGATGAAATCAAGGACGAAGACGCAGTTCGAAGAGAGCTCGGGCTGGAGGAGCTGCCCGAGTGGGACAAGACAAAGTACCTCATACACATGGGAAACGTGAATCAAGGCTACCCCGTCCAGGAAGCGATCCATACAAACGATGGCAGTGAGGTTGACCGCGAGGAGCTACTAAAGCTGGTAGATCGTATTCAGAAGGTTTTCTAAAGGAAAGTGGCCGAGCGCCGGGGTCATGGCTACACAACTCCGGCGCCGGGCAGAGTTCGCTATGCGAGCTCGTTCACATGTTGGCCAAGCATGGGGTCGAGGGATGCTGCGCCGGCGGAGCTGCTCTCTTGAATGAGACCAACCACCGCCTGCCCCTGCGCCTCGGCGGTGTCGAGCGCACTCTTCATCACCGAGGTTTGGGCCTGCTGCATCACCTGTGCCTGGTTCATGCCGGCATAGGCAGATGAAAGTGATTCAATCATGACTCCAATTATATGAAATCTGATTAGAATTTCCAGGCTTTTCCCGAAGTTTCTCACTCATGGTGGCTCAACACTTCTTCCTCAGCCTCTTCGAGGAACTGATTTGTATAGAGTTGATAGTACTTCCCGTGCCGCTCGAGCAGCTCGTGGTGTGAGCCGTCCTCGATCACCTTCCCGCTCTCGATGACCAAAATGCGGTCTGCACGGCGTATCGTGCTCAGCCGGTGTGCAATGATAAAACTCGTGCGGCCGGAGAGCACAACCTGCACCGCGTCCTGAATCAACTTCTCAGTCTCGGTATCGACTGAGCTCGTAGCCTCGTCGAACACAAAGAAGACCGGGTTCGCGATGATTGCCCGCGCGAAACTGATGAGCTGCTTTTGACCGGTTGAGAGCAGATTACCACCCTCACCAACCTCGCTATCGTAGCCCTTTTCCATGCGACAGATAAAATCATGAGCATTCACGAGCTTTGCAGCCTCCTCGATTTCCGCATCAGTTGCCGAGAGTCGCCCGTAGCGTATGTTCTCTTTGATGCTCCCGCTAAAGAGGTGCGGTTGCTGAAGCACATAGCCCAGATGCGACTCGTGCCAGAGAATGCTCCGTTCGCGATAGTCGCGACCGTCAATGAGAATCTCGCCCTCCGTTGGTTCGTAGAAGCGACAGGCAAGGTTCACGATTGTGCTCTTCCCACTCCCGGTCTCTCCGACAAGAGCGATCGTCTCGCCAGGCTCTACCGTGAGGTTGAACTTCTCGAGCACCCGCTCCCCTTCCTTGTACCGAAAGCCGACGTTGCGAAACTCCACTCGGCCGTTCGCTGTTTCCCAGTTCTCCCGCTTGGGATTGAAGCTGTCTCCGTACCGTTCCATAACTGCCTTGGCATCCTGGATCTCAGGCTCGCTTTCAATGAGGGACATAAGCCGCTCTGCGCTCGCCTGCGCAGCCTGCAACTCGGTAATGACGCGGGCGAGCTCGCGAACAGGCTCGAAGAACTGCACCGTGTAGCCGACAAACGCAACAAGCGTCCCGTAGGTAATGGTACCCATCAGCACGCCGCTGCCGCCGGACCAGAGGGCAAGTCCCGTTCCGATACTGCCAAGCGTGAGCACGATCGGCAGATACAGTCCGCTGAAAATCGCAGTGCGAATACTCGTCTCTCGCATGCGTGAGGTAAGCTTCTCGAAATCGGCTAGGTTCCGATCCTCCTGCACAAGAGCCTTGGTGGTCTTTGCCCCCATGATACCCTCGTTGTAGGAACCGGAGATCTTCGAATTCGTTTTTCTCACCTCTCGGTTGCTGTGGAGGATCTTCTTCTGAAAGTAGAAGCTAATGAGCACAAGCGGAGGCATTACCGCCAAGACTATGAGTCCGAGCGTAACGTTCATGCTGAGCATGAACGCACCGATCGCGATCATCATCGCCCCGCCCCACGCAATGTCAACAAGCCCCCAACTGATAGTATCTCCGAGCCGTTGGGCGTCGCTTGTCATTCGTGCCATGATCCATCCAACCGGCGTGCGATCGTAGTAGCTGAAGCTCAGCTCCTGGAGTCGCCTGAAACCGACATTGCGCAGGTCATGCACGAGTCCTATCTCGACTCTCCCCGCAAGCGAGATCAACGCAAAGACGTTGGCAGCTTGCACAACGACAAGCACGCCGTAGATTGCGAGAAAACCCCCGAGGCCTTCGGTAGATCTCGGAACGATAAACCGGTCAATGGCGATCTTGTTCATCATCGGAAAAACCGCGTCGATGACCGCTACCAGGATCATTACAATTGCGAGCGCGATGATGTGGCGCCTGAAGTTCCCAGCGAACCGCAGCACGCGCCGCCAGAGCTGCGGATCAAATTCTGATGTGTAGTCGTGTTCCTCAAACTGGTTCACGATGAAGCTCCTTCTCCATCTCATCTTCGAGTGAGTTCTGAATGCTCCACACGCGACGGTAGAGCCCCTCCTCTGCCATGAGCACCTCATGTGACCCCGACTGCACGATCTTCCCCTCGTCAAGGACGAGGATAAGGTCGGCCGCCATAAGCGTGGTCACCCGGTGGCTAATGATAAACGTCGTAGCGTACTTTGCCCGGCGCGCCAATGCCTGTCGAATCCGCACGTCGGTCTCAGTGTCGACCGCACTCAACGAGTCGTCAAAGACCAAGATGGGACACTGGGCGATAAGAGCACGCGCGATTGCCACGCGCTGCTTCTGACCGCCTGAGAGCGTAACGCCGCGCTCTCCCACAAGTGTCTCGTAGCCCTTCTCAAACCCGGTAATGACATCGTGCACCGACGCATCTTGTGCCGCATGCTCGATTTGCTCCCGACTCGCGTTCGGGAGAGCCAGGCCGATGTTTGCTTCGATCGACTTGGCATACAAAAACGGTTCTTGCAGGACGAGCCCAACGTGGCTTCGAATCCACTTCTTATCGATCTCACGCAACTCCATTCCGTCAATCTTGATAGAGCCCGAGCTGTAGTCGTAGAGCCTGCTGAGCAGGTGTACGAGCGAGCTCTTGCCGCTTCCGGTGGGCCCGAGAATCGCAACGGTCATTCCGGGCCTCGCCGCGAAGCTGATGCCCTTGAGGACCTCGTGCTCGGCGTCGTATCCAAAGCGCACGTCTTCAAACTCGACCCGCCCGGTGATCTCGGGTTTGCGACCGCTCTCAGCCGGGTACTCGGTCGGCGTCTCGAGGATCTCGCGGATCCGTCCGAGACTGACAATCGCCTTGCCCATGTCCCGCAGAATCGGTCCAAGGCTTCGAACCGGCCAGAGGAGCATTCCCTCAACCGTCAGAAACACCACGAGGTCACCGACGGTGATCGAGCCTTGCACAGCAAACCACGTACCGAGCAGAAGCGTCAGCATCATGTGACTCATGGCAAGCAGGTCGCTACTCGCCCAATAGCGAGCGAATACCTGGATCAAACGCCACATCAGGTCGTGATACTCCTTATTCTTCTCCTGGAACTTCTCTTCTTCAAATCGCTGACGGGCAAATGCACGTACAACGCGAACACCAGTTAGGTTCTCTTGCAATGCCGTGGAGAGCCGACCCTCAGCCTCGTCACCCTCTTTGAAAACGCGCTGGACGCGCTTGAAGAACCACGAGGAGTATCCAAAGATCACGAAGATCAACGGCAGGCTGATGAGCGCAAGCGGCGCGTTGAGGCTCAACATCAAGGGATAGGCAGTAAGGAGCAGGAACACGGCTCGACCCATCTCGACGAGCTGAATCGCCATGAACCGCCGCACCGTCTCAACGTCGCTTGTACACCGCTGGATGAGGTCCCCGGTCTCCGCCTTGACGTGGTAGTCGTAGCTCAAATGCTGTAGGTGATCATAGAGATCATTTCGCGCCCGCTCTGCGCTCAACTCACTCGCGGTCGCGGACCATTTCTTCTGCAGATACTGGAAGATGCCGGCGCCGGCCGTAATCGCCACGATCACGACAGCGGGGATCCACAGATTCTGCTCGAGCCTGTCGAGCGTAACGACATCGGTGATGAAACGAGCGACCGGTGGCGGAAAGTCAACCGGCATGTCTCCGAGCACCGAGTCGATGATGAGCCGCAACACGAGAGGCACTGCGTACATGGCAAGCGTGGCGATTGCGACCGCGACAATAGCAGCGAGGTACGTCCGCCTATAGCCCGTCAAAAAGCGCCAAAGACCTTTCAATCCAACTGTTTGTTTCGTTTTCTCTTCGTTCTGTTTCATACATCATGTCCAAGCAAAGTGACGCCACGTCGCAGCTACGTGCAGACAGGCCCATGCGAATATGCGCGCCCGTGTCAGGGCGTTGAGGATCGAGGATCTGGTAGTGTCTGGATTGGACTAAGGAGAGGTTGGCTCTACCTCAGGAACTCCTGCAGCTTGCTACCAAATCGTGCGCCTGGATCACCAGCGCCATCTGCGACGGAAAGAATCTTATGCATGATCACAAGCTGCCTCCTGAGAGTGATAGCCGTGCTACAACACTATGCCGTAGCGCAGGCACGCCCCCATACGTCGGTCGACTCTTGGAAGCGTCCTAAACTAATGCACCGGAGAATTGCGTTTGTCAACCACTGATTCGCAAATTGATGGAAATTTCACTCAACATCCTTGCTCGAGAGCGGATAATCGCGCCGATTGTGGTTCCCAACCCACTCATCGCGGACTTCAATATCCGGTACAATCGCTCGCGCCGCCTTTGTGCAATGCTCATGGCTGGTGGTAATAAACACTTTGTACCCGCGCTGATTCCCACCGGTCGAAGTCCCAATGACATACACACCCGGAACGTTACTCTCCATGGTGCCGGGGTTGTGAACGGGCTGTTGCTCCTCACCCTCGAGAGCGACCCCCAACTGGCGGTAGAGCGTCTGGTCCATCTCGAAGCCGGTTGCGAGGTAGACAAAGTCAAAGGGAAGCGTCTGCACGGCATCGCCGGAGCTTGATGACCATTTGTCCTCGGTACTGACCGACTGGAGCCGTACCGCCCCTGGTTCGATCAACACCGGTTCACTCTCAGGGTAGAAGGCTATCTGACCGTTTTTCACGAGGAGGTCGATCTCGAGATGAAGCCGCGATATGAGCCGCTTCTCGTCGAGGCTCTTGCCTCGGTAGGAGATAGACACGTTCACGCCTGCACGCCAGCAGCGAATGGCCGCCTCTACCGCAGAGTTGCGCCCGCCAACGATCAGCAGCGAGCGCTGGAAGTAGAGATGCGGATCCTTCCAGTAGTGGGTAACATGCGGGAGATTTTCGCCGGGGATGTTGATGGTTCGCGGCTTGTTCATATCACCGGTCGCGAGAACGATGTTCTCGGCGTGATAGCTGTGCTCACGCCCGGCCAAATCGCTCGACAAGACGACGAAATCGCCTCGCTCTCCTTCTACCTTCACCACAGTCTCATAGGTTCTGATATCGAGGTCGAATATCTCCACGAGGTGGCGAAGATAGGAGAGATAGTGCTCACCGGTCACTATCTCCTGACCCTCCGTGTGAATCGGAATACCAGCGATCGCGACCCACTCGGGAGAACTAAAAAAGCGTGTGTTTCGCGGCCACTTGGTGATCGTGCTTCCGACCGGGCCCGATTCGAGGTGAAGATAGGGGACATCGGCGCGTTTGAGCACGGTGGCCATCTCGATGCCGATCGGGCCTGCCCCAACGATGATTGCCTTGTAGGTCATCTGCAGAAGGTAGTACCTCCACCCTCGCTCGCACACCCTCGCCCTTGAGTTCGCCCCTGGCCTCGAGTACGATGCTCAGATGAAAATCAACGGCCACGAGATTGACCCCCAACGGCTGAGCTCGGAGTATCACCGCCTCAAGGACAGCCAAAAGGAACGACCGAGCGAACTCCAAGTCTCAGATGCAGAACTCGAGCAAATAGCCAAGAAGAATGTTGTTGCTCAAGAGCTACTCACCGAAGAGGCTCGCAAAGAATTTCCAACGATCAAGCCTGAAGAGTTCAAAAAGCGCGCCAAGCAGCTGCAGAATCAGTTTGGACCACAGTTCAAACCCGAGGATCATCGTCCACAGATGGAAGATGATATCCGGGTCCAGAAGCTCTTGGACCAGACAGCACGTGAGGTACCCGACGTTAGCGAAGAGGACGCGCGGGCGGCCTATGAATCAGATCCCAAGCGTTGGGAGCAGCCGGCACAGGTGCATGTGAGCCACATTGTCCGGCACACTTTCGGCGGCGCAGACCCAAACAAGTCGCTTACGCAAATCATGGAAGCGCAGGCACTTATCAAACAGGGGCAGCCGTTCGAAGCAGTGGCGAAACGTTTTAGCGACCAGCACGGTCAAGCTGGAGATCTTGGCACATTTGAGCGTGGTTCAATGGTAGAGAGGTTCGAGAACGTGGTCTTTCGAATGAAGCCGGGCCAAATCAGCGACGTGTTTCAGACGGAGTTCGGCTATCACATCGCGCTTGTTCACGAGAAGATAGAGGCGCAGGGGCGTAGCTTTGAAGAGGCTCGCGACGATGTGATCCAGGAGCTACGCTCCGAGAAAGAGCGTGAGGCCCTCGATTCACTCATTACACGACTTCGAGCGAGCGCTGCGATCGAAGAGTAGACGCTTACCTCGTGGCCATCTCTTCGGGATCAGGGCCGATTCGTTCACCTCGATCGAGTCCGTCAAGCTGCGCTACCTCTTCTTTGCTAAGCTCAAAGTCAAAGATCTCGCTGTTCTCCTTGATTCGATCGTGATTGACCGACTTCGGGATTGTTACAACGCCTTTTTGTAGGTCCCACCGTAAGAGAACCTGAGCGCGCGATCGCTCGTGCCGCTTCGCAATCGAATCGATGACCGAGTTGTCCCAGAGCTTGGCGCGCGTAAGCGGGCTCCATGCCTCGTGCTGGATCTCGTTAGATTTCTCAAAAGATAGCAACTCCGGCTGCAACAGGAACGGGTGAAACTCGACCTGGTTGACCGCCGGTACGATATCAGAGTTTTCCATGAGCTCCTGCAAGTGTGCCTTCGTGAAATTGCTCACCCCGATCGCGCGAACCTTCTTTTCTTCGTAGAGCTTGGTCAGGGCCTTCCAGGTGTCAAGGCGCGTTGCCGCAATAGGCCAATGCACGAGGTAGAGATCGATCACGTCCACGCCGAGCTTCTTCCGGCTCTCGTCAAATGCTGTGAGGGTATTCTCGTATCCCTGCTGGTCGTTCCACACCTTTGTTGTCACAAAGATCTCGTCACGCGCCACGGAGGTAGAAGCCAGCGCCTTGCCGACGCTCTCTTCGTTCTTGTAGAAACTCGCGGTGTCGATGTGGCGGTACCCAATATCGAGCGCCCATCGAACCGCGTGCTCGGTCTCCGGGCCCGGTTCGCTCTGAAACACCCCGAGTCCAACCCAGGGAATCTCGACGCCATTATTGAGCTTTGTCTTGGTACTTAGGTTCATCCTGCCCCCCTTAACCATTAGGGTAGTGAGAAACCGGACATGAACAAAGGCGTCAACGGTACGAGGCTTGAAGCGCCCGGCGAGGCCGAGAATATGGAAGGCTCGCGCTCACGACATTCGCGAGATGCTCGAGCCGTTCCTGCTTCCCTATCCCGAAGATCATCAGCAGATGTGCGAAGACCTCGATCCAAAGCTCGCCATTTGCCGGTGAGTTGCTCGTGAGTTCGAGGCGTACTACGTCCTACTTGACGGTCTTTTTGCCGCGGCGTCGGTTCGAGCCGCAGAGGGCTATTGGGCCGCTGATGGGATTCACCCCTCACCCGCCGGGCACGCGCTTCACAGTTCGGCCTGACCGGTTTCGCGGGCGTGCGAGGCGATCGCCGCGACAAGGGCGCCGCGCCCGTGCGAGCTGCACGAGTCGATCGCGAAACCCGCAGCCCTCACCGACTCCAACGTGTTCCGATTAATGCGGCACTCGCCGTTACACGCATACCACGCCGGGTTGAGTCGGTCGGCGAGCACGCCAAGCGCTCCGGGCGGACGAACATGCTCGATGAGAATCAGCCGCCCCGACTGCGAGAGGACACGGGCGAGCTCGGTGAGAGCCACAAGCTGAACCGCCACGCTACACAACACAAGCGTGACGACCACGGTGTCAAAGCAGTCCGAGGCGAAGGGCAACCGGTGCACGTCTGCTGCGGACACGACGCAACGGCCCCGACATGCGGCGTTCGCCCGGAGGCGCAGCAGTCGGGCCGGTTCGACGTCGGTGAGCGTAAGCGAACGTACTCGGCTCCAATCGTAGAAGGGCAGATTTGCTCCGGTACCGGCGCCGATCTCGAGTACCCGACCGCTCGCCTCGCCGAGCATACGCGCGCGCAACCGCGCAAGTCCCGCCGCCTCGAGCGGTGACATGAACACATCGAACAATCGCTCTGAATAGTTCATGCGGGAAAGAACGCCTCTTTCCCGGGAAAGAAAAACCGCTTTCGAGCGACGGCCTCGCTAAAGAGTGCGTAGACCACCCGAGCGACCGCGAGCTCGGCACCCGAGCTATTGCGTAACGTTACCTCGACCTCCGCTTGTTTCTCTGTTACCTCCACCCCCTGCGCGGAGATTAGAAACGGACCATCCTCGAGTCGCGCCGTCTGCTTGTACTCGATCTGCAAGCTCTTGGTCACACCCGCTGTGCCGATAATCGCGTAGGCATACCAAGCTCCGAGCTCGTCGGCAAGCGTCGCTTGGATCCCACCGTGAACAACACCGGGATAGCCCTCGAGCTTTGGGTCGGGCTCCCAACTAGCCTCGACGCGGTCACCGCGCTTGAAGAACTCGAGTTTCAAGCCTGCAGGATGATGCGGATCGCACCCAAAGCAGTGGTAGTCGTTGTGGCCGACAAATGGATTGTGAACTCTCCCTTCGTATTCGCTCATTGGCCAAGAGTGTAGGGGAAAGCCGAGAAAAGCGCCACCCGCAGCACGTAGGCCATCCGACCCGACACGAGCTTCAAAGGAATCGGTGGGGTGTGACACGTTCTTCGATTGAGGCTACGATAAACCATGAAGCGCAGACGAAGACCCCTGCATGTGCCGGGACGGCCGCCCGGTTCCATCGACATCACCGACGACCAGGGTGAGCTTCGCATCTCGATAACCGACTACTCGCTGAATGATATCACCGAGGCGCACGGCCTCGAGGTCGATGCGATCACGCCACCGCCCGAGGGAATCAGGAGATGGATTCACGTGCAGGGAACGCCAAATCGCAAACTGCTCGGTGCGCTTTCCGATCAGTTTGACGTGCATAATCTCATTCTCGAGGACATCGCCACAGCGGGACAACGTATCAAGGTCGAAGACTACAGCCAGGTGATGTTTACCGTTCTTCGTGTCCCGGAGCCGGGCGGTCCGTCGGATGAGCACCAGAGCGATCTCAGCATGCTGCTGACCAACACGACCCTTATTACGATCCACGAGTCTCCGGATGCTCCCTTCTTCGAGCCAATACTCACTAGGCTGCGCTCACCTCACTCGCTCCTGCGCCGGAATCACATCGACTTCCTCTACCATGCAATCGTCGACCTCGTAGTGGACTCTTACTTCCCTGAGATCGAAACGCTCGACGACCGCGCCGTTCTGCTCGAGAAGAGCATTCTCGACAAGCCGGAGGAGACGCATCTGCGACAGCTCCACGATCTTCGAGAGGCGGCGCAACACATGCGAAGCACGCTCTGGGCACTCCGAGACATCGTGTCCAGAGTCGAACGCAGCACGCACCGGTTCGTGCGCGAAGATACGCTCTTTTACTTTCGAGACATTCACGATCATGTGGTGCACTTGATTGACGAGGTGACCACGTTGAGAGAGACGGCGAACGGGCTTATGGAACTGCACATGAGCGGCGTGAGCAACCGAATGAATGAGGTCATGAAGGTGCTCACGGTGATCTCTACCGTGTTTATACCCTTGAGCTTTCTCACCGGACTCTACGGCATGAACTTTCAGCACATGCCTGAGCTCTCAAAGCCTTGGGCCTACCCGGCCCTTCTTGGCGTGATGCTGGTTGTAGCGGGTGGCATGCTCCTGTTTTTCAAGCGGCGAAAGTGGTTTTAGGCGCTTGATTTAGTCTTCTTCTGGATGCCAGACTTCACTCGCCTTTGCGAAGGCACGCTTCTTGGCCATCAGCAGGTAGGCTATAAACGTAAACAGGAGATACCCTAACGCGACAGCAAGCGCCAACCAGAAGAATCGCATGTCGCCGGTCTCATACGCGCGAACCGGAAGATTTATCGAGAGGATCAGCGGAATGGCAAGCAAAAAGGTGATCCCCGAAGCGTAGGCATAGTCGCTTGCCACCGGGGTCTCAAAATCCGGGTCAATCACTCGCAAGAGCGCGAGTCCGGTGCTCAGCGTGCCAGTGGAGACTCCGAAGATCACAAGCATTCTGTGGAAGCGGTGGTCACGGAAGATTCGCGAGGTAAACCACGGCACCTGCAAGAACACGAAGCCTGCACCGAGAACCGAGAGGATCGAGATCGGAAGCCAGTACCGACCTACGATCACCAATGAGATTGCAGCAATGGCAGCGGTGACCATGTAGTCGACTGCAAATCCACTGACGCGATTGAGCGTCTGGTTGTCGAGGATGTGATCGGCCTTGAACAAGCCGAGTATGCCCTTGATGCCGAGTCCGGCAATTGCCGCGAAGATAAAGCTTATGCCCCAGAGATTTGCCGCGAGTCGCTCACCGGCTGAGCCGATAAAGCCGAGCGCCCACTGTATGAACTCCAAAAAGAGGTAAGCCACGAAATAGGCGAGCAAGACGAGTCCCGCATTGAGTGAGAGCGAGTCGACCGCCTCAGTCTCGGTGGTGAGAAGTGAGCCGACAGGAAGCTTGCTTCCCTTCTTATAGACTCCGCGCTTTACCCCCTGCTTGTTCAACTGATCGAGGTGCTCCTGGCTCATCCAGCCCTTCCGCCGTCCGTAGTTGATGAGAAAGACGCCACCAAATGTCGAGACCAAGAACCCGATTGCGGCAAACGTGAGGCCGATGCTGCCGGCCCCCTCGATACCGGCCACACTCCAACTCTCGCCGATGCTAAACGCCTGTCCCGGCCCGAGCACGAAGCCGAGCGGCATGAGCCACCCGAAACTGTGAAAGAGATTTGGCATCACCGTACTAATGAGGATAAACGTGACAGTAAGCCCCGTGACGGTCTGAATCGCGTACTGCGAGATCACCGAGACCGAGGTCGCAAATATCCGTCCGTCGGCCGGGCGTTTTGGCGCTTTTCGAAGGCTCATGGCGACAAACGACACGCTCAAAAGGTGATATGTAAGCGCCTCGAGTGTCATCGTCGTCAGGCCGAGCGATGGAAAAACAAAGTTGTAGAGCGGCATGAGGATAAAGCCCGCGGTGAGCGCGTTTGGAATGAGATAGCGCTGAAAAAAACCGATCCGCGTCCGGATAAACGTTGCCAGCATTAACGCGGCTGAGATAATGCCGATGTGGACAAAGAGCGTCCAATCAAAGCTCATGCGATGCCCCCTTCAGCCGGTGGCCGACTGATGCGGCGATTATGCCGTTAAACTCTTTTGTTGACAAGTATTATCTGCACTTGATTGAGGGGCGTTCACCGTATAGCTTGACTGATCATGAGCGACCGCAAGATCGAACCACGAGTACTCAAAGGTTTTCGGGACATCCTTCCGCGTACAGAGCAACAACGACAGGCAACCCTTGCAAAGCTCGCCCATGCGTTCGAAAGCTTTGGGTTTGTGCCCATCGACACCCCGATACTCGAATACACCGAGATTCTCCTCGGCAAAGGTGGAGGAGAGACCGACAAGCAGATCTATCGCTTCGAGGATAACGGTGGCCGCGACGTTGCGATGCGCTTCGACCTAACCGTTCCCTTTGCGCGCTTTATGGCCGCTCACCTGCACGAACTCTATCTCCCCTTCAAGCGCTACCACATGGCCAAGGCGTTCCGAGGGGAGAACACGCAGCGCGGTCGTTATCGCGAGTTCATGCAGTGCGATTTCGATATCGTAGGAACCGACTCGGTGAGTGCGGATTTCGAGATCCTCGCGATGATCAGGAGCGCCTTCGCGGTCATGGGAGTCCAGGGCGTCGAACTGCATGTTTCGCATCGAGGCATCTTCAACAGACTGCTTGACGCGTTGAACTGTTCGGCGGGAGCAGACGAAATCTTGCGAACCGTCGACAAGCTCCGAAAAATCGGCGAGAAAAAGGTGCACGCCACCCTCGCCGAGACCATCGGCGGTGAGGCGGCTGCGAGAGTTATGGCGTTCGTTGGAGCATCGGGATCAAACGAGCAAATTGTAGCCCAGTTTCGAGACCTCGTTCCAGGAGCTCCCGAAGAGATCGACCGTCTCGTGCGACTGCTCGAAATCGCCGGTGCCACGGGCAACGAGGATATCGTCATCATCGACCCCTCGATTACCCGCGGTCTTGACTACTACACCGGCATCGTCTTCGAAACGTTCCTGAGTGGGCTTCCCGAACTCGGCTCGGTCTGCTCCGGCGGCCGCTACGATAACCTCGCCTCGCTCTATACAAAGCAAGAACTTCCGGGAGTTGGCGCATCAATCGGGATAGACCGGTTGATGGCCGGACTCGAAGAGCTCGGGCTCGCCGGCAACCAGATCAGCGCATCCGACGCGTTGCTGCTCTGTATCGATGAAGCACAGATCGCCCGCTACCACGAGTGCGCGCAGGGCCTGCGAGAGCGAGGCGTGCGGGTAGATGTCTACCCAGATGGAAAGAAACTCGGACAGCAGTTTGCCGTGGCAGAGGCAAAGGCGATACCTACGGCGGTGATACTAGAGGGCGACGATATCAAGCGCGGGACGATGACAGTGCGAGATCTCGCGACGCGCGAAAACCATGAGACGCTCTCCGCCGATGAGGCGGCAGCGCTCATCAAGCGACTCGTCTCTTAAAATCGGTCCCAGAGGATCGTCTGTGGTTCCTCGTGCGGAAAGAGCACCGGAACGAGTTTCGAAGCGTCGCCGGCAAGCGTGATGCCTGTCTGCGCGCACACCCGCTCGGGCGCATCGTCGCCCACGAGCAGTCGAACGAGATATGCCCCGCCGTCAACCGTGGCGGAGGGCGCGATAGTTGCCGAGCCTTCGCTCTCCATGACCGCGCTCTGAGCGCGGCCATTTGCAATTGAGACCGTCGCCACCTCGTTTTTCCCACGAAGCTCGAGCGCGCCGGAGTACCCGGCAAGCCCGCTGCGGGCGAGACGCTCGCTAAAGACCGGAAGTAGCTTCTCGACGGTTCGGCTAAGGTTCACCATTCGGAACATCGGCCCGCCGTTCGCCTGTTGCTCGGACGTGTAGCTGTGCGCGAGCTTCTGCACGTGTTCGCCCAAGCGGCTCTTCCGCGGAAGGAATGTGAGTTCGATTTCCGGACAGAGCTCCTTCGTCGCGACTGCTTTGAGCACCGCAAGGATCGTCTCCGGCTCGCCTGCGCAATCGACCATCTGCAGCACCGCCTCGTTTCGCCGCACCACCACGTACCCGCCCTCGTGCCGATAGGTCGTGTAGACCTTGGGCTTACGATTGAGCCGGTAGGTCGGCCGCACAAACGTGCCGGTCACCGTCGCGTTTTCTTCATTGTACAGTGTCGAGAGGTCGGAAACGGAATACTCCGCTTCTTCAAAGCTCGGTGTTTGCTCATGCGAGGGCAAGTCGCGCGTCGCGAGGTGGAAGCTACCCTCCGCGAAACTTCGCACGAAGTCAAAGCGGTGGTAGAAGTTGGGTATTCCAAAGAGCATCGCCATATCGTAGCCGGCCTGGTAGAGACCATTGACGCACGCGGCGGCGGTTTCTGCCATAAGGCCCTTTTTGCGGTGGTGTTCGAGCGTGGCAACCGCCCCGATTGCGGCGACTCGTACATTTGCACCGGCGATGCGCATGGTTCGATCCCACACGCCAAAGTGCGTAGCTACCTCGCCGTCTACAACTGCGATACGCGAGGCGTCCCAATCATAGCCTGCCTCTACCACGTACCCGTCGTGAACATAGCGTCGGCGGTCCCAGTAGTCGCTAAAGGTCATCGCAAACATCTGGGCTACGGTCTCGAGGTGCCTATTCTTCTCGGGTGCTACGAGGTTCATGGCATAGTTATAGCAGGGTCGATCACTCGCCGCAAATCCCTGCTCGTGGTAGGTTTCTTGATATGGATCCCAACTCCCTTCCCGTATACGCCCAGAAAGATCGCATTCTCTCGGCTCTCGAACACCACCAGGTCGTTGTTGTAGAAAGCCCGACTGGAAGCGGCAAGACGACTCAGCTCCCCGTTATTCTCGAAGAAGCCGGCTATAGTAGCGGTGGCATGATTGGGGTAACGCAGCCGCGGCGGATCGCGGCGGTGAGCGTGACCGAGTTTATTGCCCGCCAACTCGCCGAACCAGTTGGCGTGACGGTTGGGTACAAGATGCGGTTCGAGGATCGTACCGGCCCCGACACAAAGCTCAAGATCATGACCGACGGTATTCTTCTGCAAGAGATCAAGCTCGATTACGATCTCTCGCATTACAGCGTGATTATCGTGGACGAGGCGCATGAGCGAAGCCTCAACATCGACTTTATCCTGGGTTTGCTCAAACGCGTCTTGCGCCGCCGCCCGAACTTCAAGGTAGTCGTGAGCTCGGCGACCATTAACGCAGAGGTGTTCAGCGAGTACTTCGACTCGTGCCCAATTGTGCGGATCGAAACGCCGATGTATCCCGTCCAGGTGATCTACAATGCGCCGCCGTTAGAGAACAGTCCAGAGGCGCTCGTAGATACGATTACCAAAGCAGTCGGAAGATCGGTAGAAGAGCGTGACGACGGCGATATCCTCATCTTCCTGTCTGGTGAGCGCATTATCAAGG
>JBMCTC010000004.1:0-33421 GCA_048624115.1 Spirochaetota bacterium | reverse complement strand
CTCCTCGTGGCACCTCTTTGTGATCAAGCTACAGCCCGCGAAGCTCAGAGCGAATCGGGACGAGATCATGGAAATGCTCGCAGAACAGGGCATTGCAACCAGTCTGCACTACATTCCGCTCCACCTCATGCCTTACTACCGCGACCGCTACCATTTCAGCGCGAACGACTTTCCGATATCTTTAGGCGTGTACGAGCGCGCAATAAGCCTCCCAATCTATCCCGACCTGACGGATGACGAGGTCGAGCGAGTAGCCGCTACGCTGCGCGCTGTCTGCGAAGAGCACACTTAGGAACGCGAATGGCAAAATCGGTTCGGCAAGAGATCAAGGGTCAGAGCGACTTTATCAGCGACATCTACGTCCGGGGCATGCTCTACGCCACCACGATTCGCTCGCCCTTCGCCCGGGCAACGATCCAGAGCATCGATATTTCGGAGCTTCCCGAGGGGATTACATGTGTGACCGCGCGATATTCCCGGAAAGAACGAAATGAAGATCGATGGGGAGTCGATGCCGCTCCTCGCGCTTCACGAGACCCGTTTTGTCGGTGAGGCTGTTGCGCTGATCGCCGGTCCTTCGCAACGAGCCGTTCTCGATGCGCTCTCGGGCATCAGTGTCGAGTATGACGAACAGTCACCTGCCCTCGCCTTTAGCCATCCGCTCGAAGCGCAGCTCGAACGACGCCGCATCGGAGAGCGGGGCGACGTGGCAGCCTCGCTCGGACGGAGCGATAACGTTGTCGAGGGCTCCTACCGCACGGGGATTCAAGAGCACCTCTACAACGAGCCTCAAGGCGCGGTTGTCGAGCCGGCAAGCAAGAAGCGCTTTATCGTTCGCTGCGCCACGCAGTGGCCGTTCCATGTCAGAAGCAATGTCGCGGAGGCGCTCGGGATTCCGGAGCCGCGGGTCGTTGTTCGACCGGCCGACACAGGAATCACGCTCGATGGGAAACTCTGGTACCCGTCCCTCGTTGCGGCCCACGCGGCGCTGCTCTCCCAGGCGGCCGGCGCCCCGGTGAAGCTTGTATACTCGAACATCGAAGATTATCGCTACACGTCCAAGCGGGCGCCCTTTTACTTTCGCATTGCCACCGGGATCGGCGAAGATGGTCGCTTAGAGGCGGCCCAGGTCGAGTCGTTCTACAATGCGGGAGCGTATCCACTGTTTACCGCAGAGATGACCGAACAGGTCGTGGCGTCGATTTTTCCTCACTACCGATGCGCGAACCTACGAATCAGCACCGGGGCGGTCGAGACAAATCTGCCCCCGCTCAACGTCATGAGTGGCTTTGGCGCGGCGAGTGCCTTTTTCGCCGCCGAGACCCACGTAAGCCGAGTGGCGGAAATCGCTCAGACCGACCCGCTTGTATGGCGCCGAGAGAACGTCGTCTACGCGAAGGAGGGTAAGCGCACGAAGGCGACCCTGCGGTGGGAGCGCGTGAACTCCGTCCTCGAGGCGATTGGAAAGGAAAGCGACTTCTCGAGAAAACACGCGGCGTATGAGCTGCAAAAAAAGCGCCGCGACGAGTTTGTCGACCTCAGGCGGCCCACTCGAGGAATCGGGGTGGCGCTCGCGAGCCAGGGCGGAGGCTTTGGTGGCGCTCGCGAGGGCAAGTACGGTGGGTCTATTGTGCTCCGACTCGACTCCGACGGGAAAGCAACCCTCAAGACCTCGGCAATCCCAGGTTCACCGTCGGTGCACCAAGCGTGGCGTCGGATCATCGCGGAGGAGCTCGAGCTCGGACTCGGCGACGTGCGAATCGAGCCACCACAAACCGACGCGGTCCCGGATTCCGGACCATCGACCCTCTCGCGAAATGTGGTCGTGATCACCCGCTTGATCGAGCAGGCGGCGAACGCGATCCAAAAGCAGCGATTTCGGAAACCGCTTCCAATCGAAGTTCGCAAGGCGAGCAAACAGAACAAAGCCACGGCGTTTGACTACGAGAGGCTGACCGGCTCGCCGTACGGCGAGGTGGCCTTTGGCGCCGCGGCGGTGGAGGTCACCGTAGATCCGATCACCTTCGAGACCTCGGTCGACAATCTGTGGCTTGCCGTGGATGCCGGGCGTATCCTCGACGAGGCCGAGACTCGCCGCAACCTCGAAATGAGTGTCCATCAGGCGCTCGAGTGGTCTACCCACGAGATTGTGAGTTTCAGAATTGGTGCAATCGATCCGCGCAGCTATCTCGCGTACCGAAACATCAACGAGCCAATCCTTCCGCAAATCGCGATTGACGTTCGACCTTCGCCGGAAAAGGGGACGCTCGGCATCGGCGACTTGCCGCAAAGCTGCGTACCGGCTGCGCTTGCCGCGGCAGTCAGCCAAGCAACGGGTCGCTACATGGATCAAGTCCCGACGAACCCCGCCTTGATTCACGGATATATGGAGCCGGCATGAAAACGTACTTCACGCTCAACGGAGAAGAGGTCGAAGTAGATGCAGCGCCGGAGGAACTCCTCGTTGATTTGCTTCGCTTGCGACTGAACATGCGCGGGGCGCGACCCGGCTGCCTGCGAGGGCAATGCGGAGCGTGCTCGGTGCTCATGAATGGAGAGCTAACCGCGAGCTGCCTCGTGCCCATCTTCCGTGTCTACGGCGCCGAGATACTCACGATCGAGGGCCTTATGGAGCTGCCCGACTACCAAGACATCGAAAAGGGATTCATCAGAGCAAATGCTCGCCCGTGCAGGTTCTGCGCCGCCGGAAAGATTCTCTCGGTGCACGCCTTGTTACAGTCAAAGGAAGAGCTTACCGAGCAGCTGCTCGAGGACACCATCGCGAGTGTGTGGTGTCGTTGCACCACTCACCAGCGGTTGATGCGCGGCATTCGCTTTGCCGCCGACTTCCGGCAGAGGAGAATCCAACGTGGCGGCTGATCAATCGACAGTCTACTTCCCGGACACGCTTGGCGAGCTGCTCCAGCTCTATCGTCGCGAACCGCAGGCGCTCCTCTACGCCGGCGGTTCGTACCTGCTCAGCCAACGCACGACTCGATTTCCGGTCTTTCCGCCGGTCGTGATCTCGCTGCAAGACGTAGAAGAACTGCGGCGGGTCGCTCGCACAGAGCGATACGTAGAAATTGGCGCAGCTCTCCCGATACGTCAGATTCTCAAACTCGGCAAGAACAACATCCCGCTTGCCTTCTACTCCGCACTTCGCAACATCGGCCCACCTGCGGTGATCGGCCTTGCCACGCTCGGCGGCAACATCGCGGTTCCGGGCCGAACCCTCACCTGCGTCCCGGTGCTCTCATTGCTCGAATCAAGGGTGGAACTGCGGCGGCAGGGCAGCAACCGGTGGATTCCCGTGGCGCGCATGCATCGAGCAAACGGCACGCTCGAGCTCGAGCCGGGCGAGATCATTACCCGCGTCCGAATCCCACTCCAGGCCTGGACCCTGCAACTCTTTCGCAAATTTGGGAGCGAGCTCGCTCCCGACTCGGAGCCATTAAGCTTTTGCGGCCTCGTACGTAGTAGCAACGGCAT
Organism: Spirochaetota bacterium; assembly: GCA_048624115.1. Lineage (GTDB taxonomy): Bacteria > Spirochaetota > Spirochaetia > DSM-27196 > SLST01 > SLST01. The sequence continues at coordinate 29,932 of JBMCTC010000004.1, read as the reverse complement.
TATAGAAGAGCTGCGTATCGTGGGATCGGCCGGGCAGCCTGAAACAGTTCGCAGCAAGGAGATGGAGTCGGAGCTCGTCGGTCGCAGACTCCCGCTTGGGCACAGAGACGTCCGAACCGCTGTAGCCGCCTACGGGCCAAAAATCGAAAACCTCTCGGCCATTCAACGCGACCGATTTGTCCGGCTCGTACACTCCTTCCTCGCGAGTATCCGCACCCAGTAGGTGCCTCCATCCGGTAAGCGCCCGGCGATATTTACAGCGGTCGGCAGGTTCGATATAGTTTGAGGGCACCCGGGGAGGGCTGGTGCCGCCTTTTGTAAGTCTTCACAACCATACCGATTACTCTCTGCTTCGTTCGAGTTCCCGCATCAAGGACCTGGTGGCCCGCGCAGTCGATCTCGAGATGCCGGCGCTCGCGATTACCGACGACGGAAACCTCTTTGGTGCGCTCGAGTTTTACAAGAGCTGTCGGAAGGCCGGCATCACGCCGGTAATCGGCTGCGACTTCTACCTCGCGAACAACTCGCGGCATAGCAAAACTCAGGCAGACAGCGGCTTGCGAGCAAGCAGAATCGTAATGCTTGCTACAAGCGACACCGGATATCGGAACCTCATTGCTTTGAGTTCAGCCGGCTTTACCGAAGGCTTCTACTATAAGCCGCGCATTGACGACGAGCTCATAGAGCGGCATGCAAAAGACCTCATTTGCCTGAGTGGTTCGCTTTCGGGCGATATTCCCAAACTCGTCCTTATGAACCAAATGCGCGAGGCACGCGAGCGCGCACAGTTCTATCAACGGGTGTTCGGAAAGGACAACTTCTACCTCGAACTCAACAATCACGGCGTGCCCGAGCAGGCCGCACTCAACCGCGGACTCGCGGCGCTTGCGCAAGAGCTCTCGATTCCGCTCGTCGCCGCAAACGAATCGTACTACGTTCGCCGAGACGATGCCAACGCGCACGACACGCTCCTTTGTATTGGCGGAAGCAAGAAGAAGAGCGATTCGAGCCGGTTTCGGTTCAGCACCGACGAGTTTTACCTCAAAGGCGCCGAAGAGATCGCCGGCGCGTTTCCCGATCACCCGGAGGCAATCGAGAACTCGGTTCGTATAGCCGACCGTTGTGGGTTCGAGATGGAGCTTCCCGGGCCGATGTTTCCGAACTACGAGATCCCGACCCAGTTCGCAAACCCAGACGAATACTTGCGGCATCTCTCTGCCGCAGGACTCGAAGAGCGATACGGTAAGGTCACCGACGAGCTTCGCGAGCGCCTCGACTACGAGCTCGACACGATCATTAGCATGGGCTTCACCGGCTACTTCCTGATTGTCTGGGACTTTATTGCTTTTGCCCGCCAACACGACATACCGGTTGGGCCGGGGAGAGGCTCGGGAGCGGGTTCCATTGTGGCATACTCCCTCAAGATTACCGACATCGATCCAATTCGCTACGGGTTGCTCTTCGAGCGTTTTCTCAACCCCGACCGCGTGAGCATGCCCGACTTTGATATCGACTTTTGTTACGAACGGCGCGGCGAGGTCATTGAGTACGTCACGCGCAAATACGGTGCGGAGAAGGTCGGGCAGATCATTACCTTTGGAACACTCAAGGCGCGGGCGGTCATTCGAGACGTGGCTCGAGCGCTCGACCTCCCCTACTCGGAGGCCGATCGCATTGCAAAGCTCGTTCCCAAGGACCTCAAGATTACGCTACCAAAAGCGCTCGAGCAGGTGCCGGAGCTCCAGGAGATGGTCGATCAAGGCGGAATGCTTCGCGAGCTCATCGAGACGAGCATCAAGCTCGAGGGACTGCATCGTCACGCCTCGACCCATGCCGCCGGAATCGTCATCGGTCGCGAAGAGCTCACACGCTACGTGCCGCTCTACCGCGATCCGCGAACCGGGCAAATATCAACCCAATTCACGATGGACCTGCTCGAGGACTGCGGCCTCGTTAAGATGGACTTCCTCGGTCTCAAGACGCTCACGCTGATCGAGAACACCAGGGCGCTTATCAAGGAGCGGGGAGAGGACCTCGACCTCGATGCGATAGCCGACGACGATCGACGAACCTTCCAGATGCTCGGGAAGGGTATGAGTAAGTCGGTTTTCCAGTTCGAGAGCTCGGGTATGGCGGCAATCCTCAAGCGCGCGCAACCGGGACGAATCGAGGACCTCATCGCCCTGAACGCCCTCTATCGACCAGGGCCGATGGAAAACATCGACCAGTTCGTCGACTCGAAAAACGGCCGCGTGGCCATAACCTATCCCCTACCCCAGCTCGCCAGAGTTCTCGAAGAGACCTATGGCGTCATTGTCTATCAGGAACAGGTGATGGAGATCGTGCAAATCGTGGGCGGCTTCTCCCTCGGGCAAGCCGATATCCTGCGGCGCGCAATGGGAAAAAAGAAGGTAGAAGAGATGGCTCGCATGAAGGTGAGCTATCTCGAGGGCGCAAAGCAGCGCGGGATCAAGGACAAAGAGGCCGAGGCGATTTTTACGCTGCTCGAGCCATTTGCCGGCTACGGGTTCAACAAGTCACACGCAGCCGCCTACTCGGTGCTCGCCTACAAGACCGCCTATCTCAAGGCCAACTACCCGGTCGAGTTTATGGCGGCAAATCTCACGAATGAGATTAACAACCCCGACACCTTTGCAGACTACGTTGCCGAATGCGGTCGGATGGGTATCACCCTCTCGGCGCCCGACATTAATCTCAGCAAGAAGTACTTCTCGGTCGCCGACGGGCGTATCGTGTTTGGTCTCGTTGGCATCAAAAACGTCGGAGCCGCAGCCGTAGATGCGATCCTAGAAGAGCGGAGAGCAGGCGGCGCCTACGCCGCGTTTCTCGACTTTCTCGAGCGAGTAGATCTCAAGCGCGTAAACAAAAAGGTCGTCGAGACGTTGATCCAGTGCGGCGTTTTTGATTCGCTCGACGACAACCGCTCGAAGCTCTTTGCTAATCTCGAGCGCGCGCTCGATTATGCTGCGGTACGCCGCGAAGCGCGCGCGTCGGGTCAGGGCTCCCTTTTCGAGGATACCGGTGAGATCGCCTTCGCCTTTGACCCTGCCGAACCCTGGAAGCCTCTCGAGCAACTCGGCTATGAGCGTGCGCTACTCGGACGTTACTTCTCCGGGCATCCGATGGACGCGTATCGCGAAGAGTGGCAGACGCGCACGACGCTCGACCTCCGTCGGGCCTCCCTCACATCTGCCGAACGCGAGCACCAAATCATCGGCCTTTTGAAAGGAGTCCGGCCGATCATCACCAAAAAAGGCTCGACCATGGCATTCGGGACGCTCGAGGACTTTCACGGCGAGATCGAGATCGTGCTCTTTAGCGAGGCGTACGAGAACGCGGGCGAGTTGCTTATAAACGAGCGGGTGGTCGGCCTTGTCGGAAAAGTTGACACGAGCCGCGAGCGTGTTCAGTTTGTAGTTGATTCCATCTGTGAACCTGCGGAGCTGCAGGACCGCGACGCCGGGGAGATCCATATCCGCCTCGCCGACGGTAAGCACAGCGAAGAGGAGCTCTTCGAGTTTCGGGCGTTCCTCAACGAGCGTTCGGGCGGCTGCTCGGTCTTCTTGCACCTCAATGGGCACGATGGGACCGACGAGCAAGTAATTCGGGCAAGCAACCAGCTCATGGTGTCTGCAAAGTCTGAAGCAGTTCGTGAAATCAAGAACCATCCCTTTGTCACCGATGTGTGGAGGGTTGTGGGGGGAACGTGGACGCATTTCGAATCGTAATGAGGATTCTCACGGCGCTCTTGTCGCTGTACTCGCTCTTGGTACTCTTTCGCATCTTGCTCACCTGGTTTCGAGGCGTCGACCTCGGGCGGGCCGAGGAGTACCTGGCTCGACTGACCGATCCCTACATCAACTGGTTTCGGCGCTTCTCGTTCTTGAAGATCGGGCAGTTTGATTTCTCGGTGATTGGAGCGCTCATCGCGCTCTCGATCCTCACGAGCATCACGAGTCAGCTCGCGATCACTGCAAGCATCACGGTGGGTATCATCCTCGCAATAATCGTCGCCCGAGTTGCAAGCGCTATCGGCTTCTTTCTGACGATCTTTCTCGTGATTGCCCTCATCCGTCTCGGTGGCGAGCTTTTTGGCGCCAACACCGCAAACCGGTTTTGGATCGTGCTCGACCAAATCATCGAGCCGCTCGTTCATAGCCTTGGCTACAAGCTCGCCCGTGGGCGCATTATGAACTACCAAAACGCGCTGATCATCTTCGCAGGCGTGCTTCTCCTGATCTTGGTCGCCGGGCGACTCTTGCTACCGGTGATCACAGCCGCCTTGGTTGGGCTGCCGTTTTAGGTCGATGTATCTCGCCGAGCTTCGCTATCCGGTCTCGAGCCTGCGCGGCATTGGAGCCGCGAAAGCGCACGACCTTGCAAAGCTCGGCGTGAGAACCGTCGGCGAGCTGCTGTTGCACCTTCCTCGCGGATACGAGAACCGCAAGGAGCAGGTATCGCTCGCGCAGGCGCAGCCGGACCGTCCGGTGAATACCGTCGCGACGGTCGTCGCGCAAAGCTACTTCGGCCACGGTCCCAAACGCACGCTCAAGGTGCACATTCGGGACGAGAGCGGTATCGGCTGCCTCGTATGCTTTGGTAGAAACTTTCTCGCAAAGACACTCACCGAGGGCCGAACGATTCGCGTCTACGGAACCTTTCTCGCGCGCTATGGAGAGCTTCAGACAAGCGCGTTTGAGTTTGAACCAATCGAGCGCGAGAGCGCGAGCTTTGGCCGAATCCTCGCGATCTATCCGCTTGCAGGCAGTCTATCCCAGAACGATGTCCGAAAGGCTGTTGCGGCGGCACTCCAGGGCTACGGCAGTAAACTCTCGTGCGAACTGCCTACTGCCCTCCTTGAGAGGCGGGGGCTCTTGCCAACCGCACAGGCACTCGCAAGTGCCCACGAGCCGCAGAGCATGCGCGAGGCTGCAAGCGCGAGCCGCTCGCTCATCTACCTCGAGCTCTTCTATCTGCAGCTCGGGATCGGGCTTCGAAGCGCCGAGCGCGCAAAGCATCAGCGCCCGTCGGTCAAGCTCCCGCGCACACTCCTTACGCAGCTTCGCGACTCACTGCCGTTCTCGCTCACCGATGGGCAGGCAGAGGCACTGACCGAGATCGTGAGCAATCTCGAGGGCCCCACGCCGATGGCTCGACTACTCCAGGGCGATGTCGGCGCCGGAAAAACCGCGGTCGCGCTCCTTTCTGCGCTGCCGATCATCGAGAGCGGCAAGCAGGTAGCTCTCATGGCACCGACTGAACTGCTTGCCCGGCAACATGCCGATGGCATTGCACGTCTATTTGAAGAGTACGGGATCGATGTCTCGGTCGCGCTCCTCTCGGGAAGCGTCAAAGCGGCAGTTCGAAAGCCGCTGCTCGAGGCAATCGGTCGGGGTTCGGTTGACCTCGTGGTAGGAACGCACGCAGTCTTCACCGAGGCGGTAGAGTTTCGAAACCTGCAGTACGTGATTATTGACGAGCAACACCGCTTCGGCGTGATGCAACGGGCCGCTCTTCTCGAGAAGGCTCGGCTTCCCGACGTGCTCTACATGACCGCCACGCCAATCCCGCGCACGCTCGCCCTGACCGTCTTTGGTGACCTCGAGGTGAGCAGCATCACAACGCTTCCGATCGGACGCAAACCAATCGAAACCCACCTCGCGCGAATAGAGAACGAGGAGAAGGTTTTTGCCTTTGTACGGAGGGAGTTGCAAGCCGGTCGCCAAGCGTACTTCGTCTATCCTGTGATTGACGACACGGGAACCTTGAACCTGCGCGACGCCGAGAGCATGAGTAAGCGCCTGCAGAGCGAGATCTTCCCGGAGTTCCGAGTCGGGATCGTCCACTCCCGCGTGGGCGTGGAAGAGAAGCAGGCGACAATGGAAGAGTTTCGACGCGGCGAGCTCGACGTACTCGTCGCCACGAGTGTCATTGAGGTTGGCGTCGATGTGCCAAACGCGACGGTCATGGTGATTGAGCACGCCGAGAGGTTTGGGCTCGCGGCACTGCATCAGTTGCGCGGCAGAGTCGGGCGAGGCGCTGATCAGAGCTACTGTTTTTTGGTCTACGACGATGGGCTCACCGATACGGCGAAGGAACGCCTGAAAGCGCTTCATACCTCTACCGACGGCTTTTTTATCGCCGAAGAGGATCTTCGAATCAGGGGCCCGGGAGATATCGCCGGCATCCAACAGGCGGGCTACCTCCGCTTTCGAGTGGCCGATTTGGGCCGGGACATGCAAATAATGAACGACGCGAGAGAAGATGCGTTCGATCTGCTCGAGAGCGATCCCGGTCTCAACCGGCGAGAACACGCTTCGCTTCGCGCGGCGCTTGATGCGGCTCGAGAGGCGGGTACGACCACTCCCTTTGCCTATCAAAACGAGGAAGAGGTGACCGCCTCATGAGAATTACCGGAGGAACGCTCGTCGGGCAACGCGTCAAGGTACCCCCGGGCGAGATTCGGCCTGCGATGGATCGGATGCGAGAGTCGCTCTTCTCGATTCTCGGACCGCTTGATGGAACCTCGTTCTTGGACCTCTTTGCCGGGTCAGGCATTATGGCGCTCGAGGCAATCTCCCGAGGCGCATGGCCGGTGACGCTCGTGGAGAAAGACCAAAAGAAGCGTGCGACGATCCTCGCAAATCTCGAGATCGCACCGAGCGCGCCGCGGCTCGTGATTGCGCCGGTAGAGGTCTTTGTAAAGCGGGAGCGGTCGAGCTTCGACCTCATCTATCTAGACCCACCCTTTCCCTATCGCTACAAGGCCGATCTTTTGCTTCGTATTGCTCGAAGTCGCCTCATACGCGAGGGCACCAAGATGCTCATTCACTATCCGACTCAGGAAGCGCTCCCCGATTCGGTCGAGTCGTTCTCGGTTCGCGATGAACGAAACTACGGCGGAAGCCAAACTCGGCTCTACGAATCTGTATAATTACCTTCAGAAAACGCAAAAAAGGAGAACGTGTGTCCACCAATCTACGAATACCACAGGGAACAGAGGCGTTTTACCTCGGAGAGGCGAGCCTGCACCAACACTTGTTGCGTTCATTCGAGGATCGCTGCTCACTCTGGGGCTACCTTCCGGTGACCACCCCTGTCTACGACTACTACGAGGTCTACCGGGGGCTCTTAGGCGATGAGCGAGAGGCGGACAGCTTCAAGCTCGTCGATCGTGAGGGTGAACTCTTGCTGCTACGACCCGACGTGACCCTCTTTCTCGCTCGGCAGATGGCACGGGTCTTGAAAGAAGATGACCTGCCCATGCGAGCGTACTACGGCGATGCAATCCTGCGACACGAGGACCCTCACGATCTGTCGAAGAATGAGTTCTATCAGGTTGGAGCCGAGCTCATCGGGGCGGAGGGGCTCGAGGCAGACGCCGAGATTTTGCTCTTGCTCATCGAGTCGCTGCAGGCGTGGGGAGACACCGCCTCGGTTGTCCACATCGGCCACCGACGGCTTCTCGCCGAGCACCCGGACCCGCAACGCCTTGCCGCAGCCGTCTCGAGTCGTTCATGGCGTGCGGCGCGAGAGCTCCTCGCGGCGGGTGGCCTACCCGACGCACGGATCGACGAGCTCATCCGACTCTACCGCTTCATAGGATCGGCGGTTGAGCTCGAAGCGCTCGTCGGCGAGATGCACGGCCTGACAACAAGTGAGCACAACGCTCTCAACCATTTGCACTCGCTCGTCGATGCTTGCGACGCGCTTGGTGTCGGCCGGCGGATTCGGATTGACCTCTCGGAGGTCGGTAACCAGACCTACCACTCGGGTGTGGTCTTTCGGGCCTACGCGCCCGATGTCAGTGCACCGCTCGCCCGAGGCGGTCGCTACGACGGGCTGCTCTCGCGCTTCGGATTCGCGGCTCCATCGGTTGGCTTCTCGATCATGCTCCGGCTCGTGCAGGCGCGGCATCCGGGAATCGATGATCCGGAAGCGGGAATTGAACGGATCACCGGTGAGGATTTCGTCGCACGCGTGCAAGCCACGCAGCAACTTCGCGCAGAAGGAAAGGCGGTTCGACTATGAGTAAGAGATCAGTGGCCGGATCCACGGAGCCGGCGCTCACACTTGCGCTTCCGAAGGGCAGGTTGCAGGAGCAAACTCAGGAACATCTCGAGCGCGCCGGCTTTTCCCTCGAGTTCGAAAAGCGAAAACTCGTGGCGACCGATCAATCGGGTCGCCTCAAGGTCATGCTCGTCAAGAACAGCGATTTGCCCACCTACGTGCATCACGGGATTGCCGGTCTTGGCGTGTGCGGGACCGACGTTATCTACGAGAGTGGCTACGACTTCTTCGAGCTCCTCGAGATGCCGTTTGGCGCGACAAGGATGTGTCTTGCCGCTCACAAGGATTTTGACCCCGAAGCAGGGATTTCCAGCGGGACAGTCAAGATTGCGAGTAAGTTCACCCGTTTCGCACGCGACTACTTCAGCGAGCGCGGAATCGCAGCCGAGATCATTCGGCTCGGTGGTTCAGTCGAGCTTGCACCCGTCTTGGGGCTCGCCCCGTATATCGTGGATCTCGTTGAAACCGGTTCAACTTTACGTGCTCACGATCTTGAAATAATTGAGGAATTGGTTAAAATTAGAGTTGTGTTGGTAGCGAACTCGGCGTACTACAAGTTTCATTACAGAAGCATTGAGGCGCTTGTCGATACTCTGCGTGAGGGGGCCCACGGGTGAACCGCACAGAACGACAAAAACGAGAAACAAACGAGACGCAAATCGAGGTCGCAGTAGCATTCGACGGGAGCCGAGAGGTCGATGTGTCGACTTCGCTGCCCTTTTTTGACCACATGCTCACAGCCTGCGCCTTTCACGGTGGGTTCGGGCTCACGGTCAAGGCGACCGGCGATATCGAGGTAGATCCCCACCACGTTGTGGAGGACACCGGCATCGTTGTCGGCTCGTGTCTCGAGGCGATTATGCGAAGTGGCGGCGCTATCGCACGATTTGGACACGCAGTTATCCCGATGGATGAGGCGCTCAGCGAGGCAACGATCGACGTGTGCGGTCGGCCAACCCTGATCTATAAGGCAGATTTTCCGCAAGCATACGCTGGAAGCTTCGACCTCTCGCTTTTTCGCGAGTTCTTTGCGGGGTTCTCGATGAGCGCGCGGTGCGCCCTTCACCTCGAGTGCCGATACGGCGAGAACGCGCATCACATGATCGAGGCACTCTGCAAGGCATTTGGTCGTGCGGTGGGCCGGGCGTTTGCTCTTGCAGGCGGTAAAGACACCGCAGCTATGTCTACGAAGGGGGCGATTTAACGAAGCAGACCTTCGACTCGATGTAAAATGGCCAAGACAAACGACGCATTTCGAGACGAACTCGCCAACCCCGGCTTCCAGAAGACCACGCTCGAACAGCGGCCGTCGCTCTCCGGCGAACAGCGTTCCGCCCTCATTCGCAAGGGCAACGAACTGTTCAATCGAGGGGCGATTGAACAGGCACGCCGCGTCTTCCTCACTGCTCGCTACACAGACGGTCTCATCCGGATCGGAGACCACTATCTCAAGAAGAATGATCACCTCGAGGCGTTTCGGATGTACTGGCTTGCGCCCGAGCCTCGCAAGGCGGAATACCTTATCGAGCGAATGGCCGGCGTTGTCCGGTCGTGGCTGCAGGAGTCGGAAATATGAGTGAACATCACGGACAATTGGCAACGCTCAGTCAAGAGGGGTACCAATATCTGCGCGAGAACAGGCTCTCGGAAGCAACGGAGAGTTTTTCGGAGATCCTTCGGCAAGACGAGAGTAACTGCTATGCACTGGTAGGCCTGGGCGATGTGGCCCGCAAGCGTGGCGAGCGCGACGCCGCGGTAGACTACTACGCACGTTGCCTCGAGAATGATCCCGAGAATAGCTTCGCCTTGTTTGGCTTGGCCGACAGCTATCGTTCGCTTCGAAAGTACCGGGAGGCCGTCGAGGTGTGGGAGCGATACCTAAAGCACGACGATACGAACGTGACGGTGCTCACCCGAGTTGCCGACGGGTATCGCAAACTGCGCAATAAACGGAGATCTGCCGAGCTCTACGAGCGCGTGCTCGAACTCGAGGCGGAAAACCCGTATGCGCTGATTGGTCTCGGTCATCTGCACTACGATCATCGCGAGTACCAGCAGGCACTCGGCTGCTGGACACGGATGCTCTCGATCTCGGGGGCCCGCGTAGACATTCGGGTACTCACCTCGATTGGAAACTGCCATCGAAAGCTCAAGCAATTTGCTGAGGGCATTCCCTACTTCGAGCAGGCGCTCGAGAGCGAGTCGGGAAACTTCTATGCGCTATTTGGGCTCGCAGACTGTTATCGAGGACTCAATCAGCAGGAGAAGAGTCTTGAGTACTGGAACGCGATCCTCGAAAAGGATCCACACAACAAGGTGATTCTCACTCGCGCCGGCGACGCATATCGCTCTCTCGGTGAGCTCGATCAAGCGGCGAGCCTCTACAAACAGGCGCTCTCGATTGCCAACGACCTCTTTGCCAAGCTCGGCCTTGCGATCATCGCACGGCTTCACGGTGACTTTGGCCAGGCGCTCTCTGCGATGGAAAACCTGATTGACCAGGATCCCGACAACCACCGGATCTACGTCGAGCTCGCCCATACATACGCGCAGGCTGGCCAGACCCAGGATGCAGTCGCAGCACTCAGCAGATTCAACGACAGCGGCTTTAGTAACCCCTACATAGACGAGCTGATCGAGCGCTACCGTCGCGAGCGGTAAGCGGTACCAAGTCGAACGTTAGCTGAGCACCGCCTTGATCCGACGAACGCCCTGCGACGAGCTCTGTTCCTTCACGATCTTGAACTGACCAAGCTCGCTCGTATGGGCGACGTGCGGCCCGCCGCATACTTCCTTCGAGAAATCGCCAATCGAATAGACCTTTACGACCTCATCGTACTTGTCGCCAAACAGCGCGATTGCCCCATTGTCTCGAGCCTGTTCAAGCGTCATTTCTTCGAACGCGATGGGAAGGTCCCGGTCAATCTGCGCATTGACGATCCCCTCTACCTCGTTGATCTGTTCGGGCGTCATTTTCTCGGGATGCGAGAAGTCAAAGCGAAGGCGCTCCTGAGTGATGTTACTTCCCTTCTGCGCGACGTGATCGCCCAGAACGGTTCGAAGGGCTTGATGCAGGAGATGCGTTGCAGTATGCAGGCGCGTCGTCATTTCGGTGTGATCAGCGAGCCCGCCCTTGAACACGCCGGCCGAGTCGCTCTTGCTCGTCTCCTGGTGCTTCTGGTACGCCTCGTCAAACCCCTCTCGATCGACGGTCAGGTTGTGCTCGGCTGCTAACTCTTCGGTGATCTCGATCGGAAAGCCGTAGGTATCGTAGAGTCGGAACGCCACGCGCCCCGGAATAACCCGCTTCGGGTTCTTCTCGAGATTGGGAAGCAGCTTCTCAAATTCGTGTTCGCCCTTTCGAAGGGTGTCGAGGAAGCGCTCCTCTTCGGCCGTTAGCTCCCCGAGGATCTCGTTGCGCTTGCGATCAATGCTCGAATAGACATCGGCGTACATCTCGATGACCACCTGAGCGATTTTCGCGAGGAACGGCTCGGTCAGGCCGAGCTTTCGGCCGTGGCGAACCGCACGACGGATAAGTCTTCGTAGGATGTATCCGGCTCCGACATTTGACGGGGCAACGCCCGCCTCGTCTCCGAGAATATGGGTTGCGGCGCGAACGTGGTCGGCGATAATCCGAAGTGAAATATCTCTCTCATCATTCTCTCCGTAGTGCGCACCCGAAATCTCCCCAATCTTAGCGAGAATCGGCGTGAACAGCTCGGTGTCATACACACTTTTTTTGCCCTGGAGAATAGCGATCGTTCGCTCGATCCCCATCCCCGTGTCGACGCAACGGCGCTCAAGTTCGGTAAAGCTTCCGTCCGGCTGCTTTGCGTACTGCATAAACACGTTGTTCCAGATCTCGAGCCACTTTCCATCGGAGACACCTGGGCGGCTATCGCTCGTGCCGGGCATGCCCGTATCGATGAACATCTCGGTGTCGGGCCCGCACGGCCCGGTTTCGCCTGCTGGGCCCCACCAGTTGTCCTCCCGATTGAGAAAATGAATACGCTCTTCGGGCACACCGTGCTTCTTCCAAAAGCCCGCACTCTCGTTGTCCCGAGGAACGGCGTCGTCGCCTGCAAAGCAGGTGATTGCGAGCTTCCCAGGATCGATGCCAAGCCACTCATCGCTGGTCAGGAACTCCCAGCTCATCGCGATGGCCTCTTCCTTGAAGTACTCCCCAAGCGACCAGTTTCCGAGCATCTCGAAGAAGGTGAGATGAGAGGTATCGCCTACGTCCTCGATATCCCCCGTGCGAATACAGCGTTGGACATCGACGAGCTTTGTGCCGGCGGGATGTTTCTGACCGAGGATGTAGGGCACGAGCGGATGCATGCCCGCAGTGGTAAAAAGCACGGTGGGGTCGTTCTGCGGAATCAAGGAGGCCCCAGAAATCTCGGCGTGTCCCTTTCGCTTGAAGAATTCAATGTATTTTCGGCGTAGTTCGTTTGCTGTCATGGTTGTTTCCTGCTTACGGGGCTTACGCGTGCTCATACGTGATAACTCACGCAGCTAAACGTAATGCACCACGTGAAATCTACTAAAATGACTCCAGCTGGGAGTTCGCAGTGTCGTCAAGGAAATCAGGAAGCGCGTACACAATGGTCCCATTCTTCCTAACTCGAACCTCGGCTACTCCCTTCTCTACCAACTTGTCCAGCTGCTTGCGAGCGTCGTCAACGGGGATCTTGGCCTCGAGTGCAACCTCCGCCGGCGCGGCGATGCCATGGTGTTGCTTGGCGACGCGAAGAATCACGTGTTCGAGCGACTCGCGCTCGTGGGAACGGCCGCGGCGACCGAGTTCGTCGTCTTCAATCGCCAGGAGCCGATCGTCGATCACCCGCCGCATTCTCGCTTTAATCTTGGCCTCACGAACCTGCTCGGGAAGGGTCACTGCATCGTAGATCGTCCCTAACCCAAATAGTCCCCAAGTAAGGAGATAGAGGATTCCCGACCCGGTCTTTCCCAGATAGAGTCGATGCAGTCCCGAGAATCCAAAAAAAGTTGCAAACCAGAGCAAATAGGCTATTCGGGTTGAGTACAAAGCTACCTCCGCGGGCTTCAAATATACCGATCACCCTCTCTCGGTACAAGTATACTCCCTGACTCCTCGAGTTCTTTGAGCCGCTTGAGAACCTCGCGGGTTATCTCGTCCACGTCCTCGCGGCGCCGCGGGCCGAGGTGCGCGTACTCCTCGCTTACGTCGGCGGCACGTCGTTCACTCATCTCGCGAAGAACGCGAGCACGCAGAGTCTCGCTCTTTCCCTTGAGGAAGAGGGCGATCTCGCGTTCACTAAACTCGCGCAAGAGCGCACTCAAGTCTCGGGAGCGAAGTTGCTCGAGGAGATCCACCGTGTAAAGCTGGTCCTTTACCGCCCTCCCCAACTCCGGATCCTCGCCTGAGAGCTCCTCGAGCAACGACTCACCGGTGGAGGGGTTCATGTGCCTGAGAATCGCGGCCAGCGTGCCGCTGCCTCCGCTCGACTCGGTCTTGCTCTGCGCAAGCTGTCGAATTTTGGTCTTTAGCGCCTCCTCCACCGCGACAACAGTGGATCGACTCAGGCTTCCCATCCTTGCTATCCGCCTTGCCACCTCTGCCTGAAGCTCGGAACTGAGGCTCGCGAATGTTCCAGCCGCGAGCTCCGGGGAGACATGCGTCAACACGAGGGCAGCAACCTGAGGCGACTCGTTGCGAAGGGCTGCCGACAGTTGCGGCGGCTGCAGATCATTTAAAAAGGCGAAGTGACGCTCCGGAGCGTTGGGAATGAGACGAAAGAAGCGGCGCTCGCCCTCCTCCTCCCCAAAAGCGGCAATGAGCATCTCTCGGGCCGTCTCTGCGCCTCCGACTGGGGTTGATGCGGTCACCGGCTCCTGCTCGCGAGGAATGAGCTCCGACCGACGCACCGGTCCGATCTTCAGGATCTCTGCTGTAATCGCCTCGACGTGTGGCTCATCAAGCGCGGCGAGCACGCGTGCCGCCTGCTCCGCGCCCATCGACAAGAGCAGTCGCGCGGCGCGTTCAGCCCCCTTCGGGCCGGAAATGGTCTTCGCAAATGCCTCGATAGCCTTCCTCGGGCCGCGCGCCGCCTCACTTCGCGTGCTATCCTCGGCGTCCGCGTGACCCGCGGATTCCTGCTCGTTTTCCACGAGCTTTTCGAATGCAGCACGCTCTCGGGTAGCATCCCCGGAGTTCTGTTCGGATTGCGGCTTGCCCGAGGCGCCACGCTTGTACGCCTCACTCGCGCGTCGGTTGCGATGCATATGTCGAGCATAGGGCCTCATGCCAATCGGGTCAACGAAAGCGCCCGTCAAGCTTGACGGGCCCCCATCCCGTTCGGTAGTATACGGGAACGTTCGCCGCTGTAGCTCAGTTGGTAGAGCAGTGGACTGAAAATCCACGTGTCAACAGTTCGATTCTGTTCGGCGGCAACTGGCCCAGCTTCTGCTGGGTCTTTTTTTTTGCCCACCGGCCGCTCCCTTAAGACAAACAGGCCGCTCCCTGAAGACAAACAGGCTCAAAAAAAGCCGCCCCCTCTGGGACGGCTCGTATCGTGGCGCGTCTCGCAGGAGGCGCGCCATGGCGACGCCTACGCGGCGTCTTTGAACTAGCTGTTCTTGATCACAGCTTGGGCTGCGGCAAGTCGAGCGATGGGAACGCGGAACGGAGAACACGAAACGTAGTTCATGCCGATCCGGTAGCAGAACTCTACCGACTTGGGCTCGCCACCATGCTCACCACAGATACCGACCTTGAGATCCGGCTTCGTCTGCCGACCCCGCTCGGTTCCGATTTGGACGAGCTGGCCAACACCGGTCTGGTCGAGCACGGCGAACGGATCCTCTTCGAGAACACCCTGGTCGAGGTACTCGGGGACAAACGTTCCAACGTCGTCACGGCTGTACCCAAATGCCATCTGGGTCAGGTCGTTGGTACCAAAGCTAAAGAAGTCGGCGTCTTCGGCGATCTGATCGGCGGTGAGAGCCGCACGAGGAATCTCGATCATCGTACCGACGTGGTACTCGACCTTCTGCTTCTTCTTCTCGAGAACCTCTTCGGCAACCCGAATTGCGTTCTCACGGAGTACCGAGAGCTCCTTCTTCGTTCCGACGAGCGGGATCATGATCTCGGGGATCACCTTCGTTCCACTCTTGGCGACCTCACAGGCAGCGGACATGATCGCCTCGACCTGCATGTCATACACCTCTGGGTAGGTGATGCCGAGTCGGCAACCACGGTGGCCGAGCATCGGGTTCGCCTCGCTGAGGCTCTCTATCTTTGCGGTTACGCGGCCCGGAGCGATTCCGATAGCGTCTGCAAGTTCTTTGATTTCCCTTTTCTCGTGCGGCACGAACTCGTGCAGCGGTGGGTCAAGCAGACGAACCGTAACCGGCAGTCCATCCATCGCTTTGAAGATGCCCTTGAAGTCCTTCTTCTGAAGAGGGAGGATCTCCTTGAGAGCTTTCTTCCGAGCCTCGAGATCCTCAGCAAGAATCATCTTGCGGAAACTGAAGATCTTGTCCTCTTCGAAGAACATATGCTCGGTTCGGCAGAGACCGATTCCCTCGGCGCCGAACTGACGAGCACGCTTCGCATCTGCAGGCGTATCTGCGTTCGTGCGAACGTTGAGGCCAACCTGCTTGATGTTGTCGCGCTTCGCCTTGAGACGAACGTCATCCGCCCAAGAGAGGAAGGTGTTGAGTTCACCAGCGATCTTCGGATCGTTTACGTCGAGCTCGCCGATGAAGACTTCACCCGTCGTACCGTCGATGGTCATCGCGTCGCCCTGCTTCACGGTCTTTCCGTCCACAGTGAGCTTCTTACCGCTGATGACCACGTCCTTACATCCTGCAACACATGGCTTACCCATACCTCGGGCAACAACCGCTGCGTGACTGGTCATACCGCCGGTCGAGGTCAAGATACCCTCTGCCGCGTGCATGCCCTCGATATCTTCGGGGCTCGTTTCCTTACGGACGAGAAGAACCTTTTTGCCGTCCTTCTTCCACTCAGCAGCTTCTTCAGCCGTGAATACCACGAGACCGCGTGCAGCGCCCGGGCTGGCATTCAGGCCCTTGGCAACGGCCTTGTTCGCCTTCTTAGCCTTCGGGTCGATCTGCGGGTGAAAGACCTGGTCGAGCTGATCGGGTGTCACGCGCGTGAGAGCGGTGGTCTTGTCGATCTTCTTCTCATCAACCAGATCTACCGCAATCTTGATCGCGGCAGCACCCGTTCGCTTCCCGTTTCGGGTCTGAAGGAGATAGAGCTTGCCCTGCTGGATCGTGAACTCCATGTCCTGCATGTCTTTGTAGTGATCTTCGAGTCGATCCTTCACGTCTACGAGTTGCTTGTAGATCTTTGGATCCTTCTTCTCGAGTGTCTTGAGCGCCATAGGCGTCCGGATACCAGCAACAACGTCTTCGCCCTGCGCGTTCATCAGGTACTCGCCGTAGAACACTTTCTTTCCGGTCGAAGGGTCACGGGAGAAACAAACACCGGTACCGGAGTCGTCCCCAAGGTTACCAAAGACCATCGATTGAACGTTGACCGCCGTGCCCTTGAGACCACGGATGTCGTTGATCTTACGGTAGGAGTTGGCGCGTTCGTTGTTCCAGGAACCAAATACGGCGTCGATCGTCGCCCACATCTGCTTCATTGGATCCTGCGGAAACGCCTGCTTGGTGTGATCCTTGAAGACCGCCTTGTAGGCGTCTACGACCCCCTTGAGGTCTTCTGTATCGAGATCGGTGTCGAGCTCGACCTTCTTCTTTTTCTTTATCTTGTCGAGCGCCTCTTCGAAATGCTCGTGGCTGACACCCATGACAACGTTACCAAACATGTTGATAAAGCGTCGGTACGCGTCCCACGCGAATCGCTCGTTACCACTCTTCTCGGCGAGCCCTTCGACAGCCTCGTCGTTGAGTCCCAGATTCAAGACGGTGTCCATCATACCCGGCATGGACACCGCGGCGCCGGAGCGCACGCTGACCAGCAGCGGATCGTCGGACTGACCGAGCTTCTTGCCCATCATTGTCTCGAGGCGGGTGAGATTCTTCTCTACCTCTTCTGCGACGTCTTTAGGAATGGACCGATTGTTGTCGTAGTATGCTTCGCATACCTCAGTGGAGATCGTGAATCCCGGCGGCACCGGAACACCGATGCTCGACATTTCGGCGAGGTTTGCACCTTTACCGCCGAGGAGATCCTTCATCTCCTTGCTACCTTCGGCCTTACCATCGCCGAAAAAGTAAACGTACTTCATGAACGGAAATACCCCCAAATAAAATTGTGAACGGATTTACGATGTAACAGTAAAAGAAAAGAGCGCTCATTGTCAACGTCCTGACAACAAGCGCTCTCACATAACGTTCATCCTACGCTATGTATGCTTCAAGTCGGTCGATCCGGCTCGGGTGCTGCAGGCGCCTGAGTGCCTTCTTCTCGATTTGCCGGATGCGTTCTTTGGTGAGGTTATAGCGGTCGCCGATCTCTTTGAGCGAGAGCGGGCTGCGGCCGTTGAGGCCGAATCGGAACTGCACGATCTCGCTTTCCTTGTCGGTTAGAGTCTTCAGGACGTCGTTGATGTCATCCTTGAGGGCCTTCTCTACGACCTGCGAGTCTGGAGACTGATAGCCGTCATCCTCTACGAAATCACCGAGGATGCTCGAGTCTTTCTCGTTGTACACTGGAGTTTCCAGGCTGATGAGTTCGCGACTGATATTGATGAGATCGGTGACATGCTCTTTGTTCATGTTGAGCGTCTCGGCGACCTTCTTGATCTCTGCCTCTTCGCCGATGCGTCCCTGGATCTCTTTGCGAACCTTCTCGATCTGAACGAGCTCGTTGGCGCGATTCAGCGGAAGCCTGATCATTCGTGACTTTTCGCAGATCGCCTTGAGGATTGCCTGCCGAATCCACCAGACAGCGTAAGAAATGAAGTGATACCCCTTGGTCACATCGAAGCGTTCAATCGCATTCAGAAGGCCGATGTTTCCCTCGCTAATAAGATCGGAGAGCGGAAGGCCCTGGTTTTGATACTTCTTGGAGACGTTTACCACAAACCTGAGATTCGCCTGAACAAGCTTGTGCTTTGCCGCCTCACTGCCCTCTTGCGCGCGGGTCGCGTAGTAGGTTTCTTCTTCTCTGGTAAGAAGGGGGACTTTATTAATCTCTTTGAGGTAAATCGATAGTACATTTTCTTCGTCGCCGGAAGACCGGGAGTAGGTTCGTGTTCGAGAAGCTGCTGGCATTGTTCCTCCGCGAGGTAGAGTGCAAGCTTCATGCCAAAGCAAGATTTGCGGCTATTGCCTTAAAAGACTACAGTGCAAAGAGTTAACGTCCCCCGTCGAATCATTGAAAAACGAAATAGTCATGAATTCGGGTCACGATGATACATGTGGAGATATTTGCCCCAAAACCGTGTCACAACTACCCACTTACGAGCTCGTCTAGTCCCGGAATGCGCCCATGACAGAGGCGAAACGGAAGTCCACTTCCGCACGAGCATCGGTCGGAGGCCTTGAGCCGTACACCTCGGTGAAAATCCACCGGAAGCTCCCGACTCTCCGTGCGCTGCGCGAGTTCGTCCGGAACGGAAAAGAAGGGGAAAACCACGGGAGTCTCACGAAAGAGCATTCGTTTCTGAGCTGGGTTTAGTCGGCCAAGCTCGTAGGAGGAGCGAAGCGCGTGCCAGTACTCCTCGATTAGATCTCCGATCATGTCGATCTCTGCTTTTGTCCCGAGTCGATGGGACTGCTTGCTGCGAAGGTAGCGCGCGAGATGGATTCCAAAAAAGGCGTATTTGTCGTCGAGCTGGGATGACTGCTGCCGAGCCATACCGTAACAATTCGTTCGGTAGCGTAAGGCCCTCCGGGCTTGTCCGCGCTTTTCGAGCCGGGCCGACTCGACCAGACTTCCGATCGATCGGTTGTTGAAGTGGGCATGGGCAAGCGCAACGCCAAAATAGTAGAAGAGTCTTGCGAGTTCCTCCCGCCGCGACCGCCGGCGTACCAGTGTAAGAGCTCGAGAGGTCGGTATCGAGAGGAGCGCACGTTCAAGATAAATGAGAGCTCGCAGCGGTCGGTGGCGGGCCAACCACCGCAGTCCACGATGGTAGTCAATGAGCCACGATTGCAACACGTTCATTTAAGGTAATCCCGCCCGAAGGCCTTGGGCAATTGAGCAAATCTTGACCGTCAAAATCGCGGCCGGTATATTACGGAGGAATCATCAATCAGTAGTACGACTCGCTACATGGATCCAGGAGGAAGAGATGAAAGTAAAGCCAATCGGTGACAGGGTACTCTTGAGCATCGCAGAGGTTGAAGAGAAGACATCGAGCGGACTCTTTATTCCACAGACCGCTCAAGAGAAAACTCAGACCGGTGTTGTGGTTGAGGTCGGCGATGATAAGGATGTGATTACCGTCAAGAAAGGCGACAAGGTGATGTACGACAAGTACGCAGGCACCTCTGTTGAAATCGACGGCAAAGATCATCTCATTATCAAGATGCCCGACATCATCGCGGTTATCGACTAACCTGCCGACCTAAAGAAGAGACCGCCGAAAGGCGGTCTTTTTTTTGTGCATCCCTCAGGCGTCACCCACAGATAGCGTCGGCCGAGAGCCGGTTCTCAGTAGAGAAAGCGCTCAACGTCCTCGAGAATCTGATCCGACGGCGTATGGCTCATCTGGGTTTCCGGTAACGACCCCAGGAAGAGCCTCCCGTACTGCTTGGTCACGACGCGAACGTCGGCAATGATCACGACGCCGCGGTCGGATTGCCTTCGCACGAGCCTGCCGAACCCCTGACGAAACTTCATCACCGCCTCGGGCAACGAAAGCTCTGCGAATGCGTTGCCACCCTTGGCCTCGATCGCCTCGGTGCGCGCCATCAGAACTGGATCGGTCGGAACCCGAAACGGAAGTCGGCACAGTACGACAAGCTGCAACGTCTCGCCTGGAGCATCCACGCCCTGCCAGAAGCTCTCGGTCGCGAAGAGCACGCTCGTCGTATCCTCGGTAAAGCGGGCGAGCAGTCGCGCGCGGTCGTCTTCGCCCTGGCGCAGCGCGGCAATTCCGAGTTCTCCCAGCCGCGGCCGCAGCGCGTCGTACGCCTCCCGAAGCATCTGGTACGAGGTGAACAGAATAAGCGCCTTGCCCTCAGAGATCTCGAGCAGTCGGGAGAGAAAGCCGTGCAGATAATCGGAGTACTCGGGTGTGCTCGGAAGCGGGGCGTCTGTCGGGACGCCGAGAAGGGCGCACTCGGAGTATGGGAACGGCGAAGGGAAGGTCGCAAACGAGACGGATCGGGGCGCGTCGAGCAGGCCGATCCGGCCGCCCCAGTAATCAAAGCTGTCGGCCACGGTGAGCGTGGCCGAGGTAAAGACCGCAGTATCAAACGCGTCGTACACAGCTTCCCGCATGACTGATCGAATGTCGAGTGGGCTCGAGATAAACCGGGCGAAGCGAGATCCGTCTGCTGCGCGCCGGAGCTCGATCCAGAATACTCGATCCGAGTGATTCTCATAGTCGGTGAACGACTCACAGAGCGTGATAATCCTCTCGATTCGCCGGGCAACAACCCGCAGATCGTGGAAGGGACCGCCCTCCTCCTCGTCGTCATCTTCAAGCAAGTCAACGAGCGAGTGCGAAAGGCCAATCAACCGAGTATGAAGCTCGCCCACAGGCTCGAGGAGCTTCCGGCGCATACTTTGCTCGGTTGCGACGGTGAATCGAAAGGTGAACTCCGCAATCGATCCGGCCGCCGCAGCGTTGACGGCGACAGCAGCCTCCTCTACCTCGGCAACCAGTTTCGTCGCGGCAACGACTCGGTCTGCCGCCGCCCCGCGTTGGCGCACACGGGGCAACAATCCACCGGTACGCGAGCCACGCCGGTGCAAGAGCCTCCGGGTGTGCTTGCGTACACTAAAGAGAGAGAAGCTCTCGCTAAAGAGGCTCGTCGCGCTGTTCTCGATAATGTGGGCCTCGTCGAAGATGAGTCGCTGAAAGGGGGGAAGCACTGCCCGATTCTCGAACCCGATACCACGAACACGGAGCGCGAGATCTACGAAGAGAAGGTGGTGATTTACAATGAGCACGCGGGCGGCAGCAGCCCGTCTTCGAGACTTCTGGAAAAAGCAGTTCTCCCGTAGGCGACAGTTGACCTCCGAGCAGCTGTCGGCGTCGGAGTTTATCTGGCTCCATAGCTCGTCGGGCACCACGAAAGGAAGCTCGCTGCGGCTACCGGTATCGGTGGTGTCGGCCCACTCACGCAGCGCGCTCAGCTGCTCGTCATCGGTACCCGGGATCGATGCATCAAGCTCACGACTCGCGGAATCGAACATGTCTTCGCCGCTGAGGTCATTCTGCGAGAAGAGCGACTGCTCATCCGCCAGTTCTCCGAGGCGTTTGCGGCAGAGGTAGTTTCCCCTGCCCTTCACGAGTTCTACCGGGACCTCACTACCGAGAATGCGCTGCACCATCGGAATATCTTTGTTTACGAGTTGCTGCTGCAGGTTGATCGTTGCAGTTGTAACCACAACACGTTCCTCGTTTGCGGCGGCCCAGGCGAGCGCTGGAATCAAATACGCATAGCTCTTACCAACTCCGGTTCCCGCCTCGACGGCGAGCACATCATCTTCATTGAACGCCTCGGCAACTCGCTTGAGCATCTCAATTTGGCTCTCACGAGGCTCAAACTCGTCGAACAGCTGCGCGAGAGGCCCTCCCGCGTCGAGCAATGCCGCAAGCTCATCCGGGTCGAGAAGCTGTTTCTCTACCGGCTCCACCGGTTCGCACACAACGAGCACCTCGGTGACATCGTTGTTGACGATAAAAAAACCGATTCCGCTGTCTGCGAGCTCGGCCGCAACACTCACGTCGGGCCTGCTCGGCTGGAGATTCCCCGAGGGGTGATTGTGTACCACCACCATCCCGCGCTCGAAGTGCAGCATCGGCGCGGCAACCACGTCTTCTACGCCGCGCGCAACCACCTTTGCCGATGCTACTTTTCCCTCGTCGTCGAGATTGCAGACGAAGGCGACCTCGCCGCCGGCAGACTCGTCAATGGCGGCGCGCATGCTCCATACCGTTTCCGTCGTGAACCGTTGTTCTGCCTGCAAGCTTACTTCCCGAGCTTCGAGACCAGAGAACGAAGGAGCGCAACCATTCTCGAGCGAATGCCCTTGCTCACCTCCACGACCTCGGCATGGTCGAGAACGCTGCCCGACATTCCGGCTGCGAGATTGGTGACCGTAGAGATACCGAGCACTCGAACACCGTAACTACGCGCAACGATTGTCTCCGGCACGGTGCTCATGCCGACCAAATCGGCACCAAGGGTTCGAAGCATCCGAATCTCGGCAGGTGTTTCGTAGCTCGGACCGGTGAGTGCCGCATACACGCCCTCTTTGAGATCCGGGTCAATCGAACGAGCAATCGCTCGCAACTCGGCGTCGTACGCCTCCGTCATGTCGGGGAATCGCGCGACACTACCTGGGTCTTGCGGCCCGATGAGGGGATGCGTGCCCATGAGGTTGATGTGATCCGAGATGAGAACGAGATCCCCGGGGGAGAAGGTTGTGTTGACGCCACCGGCAGCATTCGTCGCGATGATTGTCTTCGCGCCGAGCTTCGCGAGGGTCGCCACCGGCAACACAACGTCGTCCATCGACCTCCCCTCGTAGAAGTGAAATCTGCCGGCCATGACTGCCGTACCTCCGCAAAGCATCATTGTCCCGCGATGCCCGGAAACAGAGGGAGCCCCAAACCCGTCGATCGCCTCGTAGGGGATCGATTTCGAGGGTTCGTTCGCGAATATGTCGTCCACCACACCGGAGAGCCCCGACCCGAGCACCACGCCCGTTTGGATTGGCGCGTCATGAACCGCTCGCACGGAGGCGGCGGCCCGCACAACACGGGAACCAAAATCGTTATTCATAGCAGCAACCTCTCCATGACAGAGTAGTGGGATTGACCGTGCGGGGCAACGCAGTTTGTTGACAGGCGATCTACCTCTCATTAGTGTAGCGGTTCTGGAGGATCCGTGAGCAAAACACCACGAGGCGCGTGCCGCCTGCCAAGGGAAGGCCGGCTGTGATCGTGCTGAAATTTGGTGGCTCGAGCGTCCGCGACGCTGGAATGATCGAACGAGTCCTCGAGATCGTCTCGAACGCGCTCGATGAGGCGCCGCTTTTGGTGAGTTCGGCAATGGGCAAGACCACCGACGCCCTTGTCGCGGTATCTGCAGCAGCAGTCTCCGGCCATCAGAAGCAGGTCGGCGAGTTACTCGACGCGCTTTGGGAGAGTCATCGCAAGGCGGTCGAGGATCTCTGTCGCGGAGAACGTCGCGAGGAGACGGTTGCGCGCGTTCGCGAGCTATTCGACGAGCTTCGTGGACTCGCCCACGGTGTATCTCTCATTCGCGAGTGCAGCCCGCGAACGGCAGACGCACTTCTGAGCTTTGGGGAACGCCTTTCGACGACGGTCATAGCTGCGGCGGCGCTCGAGCGCGGGATTGACGCTACGCTCGTAGACGCGCGGACGCTCATCGCGACGAACGATGCGTTTGGCGCGGCAGCTCCGGACATGGTACGTACCACTTCGCAGGTCCAGAGACTCGTCAAGCCTGCGGCAGGCAAGCTCGTCGTCACGCAGGGGTTTATCGGTTCGCATAACGGGCTAACGACGACACTTGGTCGTGGCGGTTCGGACTTCACGGCCACCATTCTCGGCGCTGCGCTGCGGGCCGACCGGGTAGAGATCTGGACCGATGTCAACGGCATCATGACGGCCGATCCACGGATTATACCGAGTGCGCGCAGCCTCGACCTATTGTCCTACGATGAAGCGGCCGAACTTGCCTACTTCGGCGCAAAGGTTGTGCATCCCTCTACCATTACTCCAGCGGTCGAGCAGCGCATTCCCGTCATCGTGCGGAACACGGCCGAGCCTCGCGCCGCGGGAACGACAATTGGAGCCGGAACCGGAGACGCAGGTGTACGAGCGATCGCCTCGAAGAGCGACGTGACCCTGGTCACTGTGGAGAGCTCCCGAATGCTCAATGCGTTCGGCTTTCTGCACGCGCTGTTCGAGGTGTTTGATCAGCACTCGGTCAGCGTCGATCTCATCGCGACGAGCGAGGTCTCCGTCTCGATGACGGTAGACGAGACGGTGTCGGTTGGCCCGTTGGTTCGTGATCTCGAGAAACTCGGCACGGTTTCGGTTGAGCGCGAGAAGAGCATCATTTGCATCGTGGGTCGCGGCATGCTCCAGAGCTCCGAGTTCTTGAGTGGTGTCTTTGCAAGCATCGCTCCCACACCCATTCGCTTGATTTCACTCGGCTCGTCCGACATCAACCTGAGTATCGTGGTGAGTCAAGAGGCGGCCAAGAAGACGCTGACGGCACTTCACGACCACCTCTTCCCCGGTCGGTAAGGTTTTCAACATCGGGTTGCTACGATACAATAGGTGTGAGGGATCCAGTGGATATCTTTGACAAACTCGGCGCGTTTATAGACGGCATTCTTGACGACACTACGAGCTGGGAACAGCAGCGTCGCACCGATTCGGACTACGACCAAGCGTGGGAAGAGCTCGACGCCTATCTCAAAGACGAAGAAGAGGCGGGACGCCCGTCATTCGCGCAACCAGCGACATCGGGAATACCGTCCTACTTGCGCAAGGATTTTGGCAATCTCGAGGTACCCGTCGGGACGCCGCTGCCCGAGGTGCAAAAAGCCTACAAGCGGCTTATGGCGACGTTTCACCCGGACCGTCACTCCTCGAACCCCGAGAAGCTGGCTACGGCGACCCGCGTTAGTCAGAAGATTAACGAGAGTTATCAGCGCATACGCACCTATTATGAAGGGGCAAGTGCTAACCCCTCATGACTACCCTCCACTTTCTCATTGTCATTGTCTCAGGTCTGGCGCTCAACCTGGTGCTCACTCCGATCATTATTCGGGTCGCTCATCGCCGGCGCTGGTACGATGCAAAGAACTCGCGAAAGATTCATGTAGAAGACACACCACGACTCGGAGGCGTCGGAATCTTCACGAGCCTCTTCGTCGGGATAATCGTCGTGCTCCTGCTTGCCGCATTTGGCCTTGCCAATGCTACGACGGGCTACTCGGCGCTCGAGGCACTCCGTGAGCTCTTACGCAGGTACGCGCCGCTGCTCGTTGGGATTGTGATCATCCATGCACTTGGGTTGATTGACGATTTCCGCGACCTGCGAGCGGTCCACAAGCTGCTCATCCAATTCGTCGCGGCAATCGTTGTCGTTCTCGGACCATTTCGGATCGAGCGAATCTTGATACCCTTTGTCTCGATCAACATCGAACTTGGACTTGTCGCCTACCCAGTAACCATCATCTGGATCGTCGCGGTCTCGAACGCACTCAACTTCATCGACGGTGTCGACGGCCTCGCGGGAGGGACTGCGGCCCTTGCTTCACTCTTCTTTGTACTCATCGGCTTCCTCGTCGGAGCGACCATTCCTGCCGCGATCGCGCTCGCCCTCTTTGGCGCGTTGATGGGTTTTCTCGCCTACAACGCTCCGCGCGCAAAGGTTTTTATGGGCGATTCAGGAAGCTACGTTCTCGGTTTTGTGCTGAGCGTGTTTCCGCTGCTCGTTTCGGGAAGAATGGGAGCGAGCACCGACTTGATCCCCGCAGTGACGATACTCGGCGTTCCCATCGTGGACATGACCACCTCGGTGTTTCGTCGGCTCAGCCGCGGCAAGCATCCCTTTAGTGCCGACCGCGAGCATATGCATCACAAACTCATGGACATAGGTTTTGGTACCTGGCGAATCCTCGCGCTCGTCTACACGCTCAACGTCGTGCTCGGCGCGGCTGCCCTATCGTGGTATGTCATGGATCGGAACGTCTCGCTCGTGATCATTCTCGCCGTCTGGGTCTTGCTCATTCTCGGGGCGGTGCTGCTCACTCGGGCAAGCCGAAAGACAGATACCGAGCGGTAGCTCACCTCAGATCAAAAGGCTCACTGATCACAAATCGTATTCGGCAATCTTCCGGTGGAGGGTCTTGCGCCCGATGCCGAGAATCTCGGCCGTGCGACTCTTGTTGCCGTTTTGGGCGGCGAGATTTGCTCGGATCAGCTCTCGTTCGGCATCTTGCATGCTCGTACCAAGCTCGATCCGAACGTAGTTGCTCTCGCTATCCGATGCCACCGACGGAGGCAAATCGTCGGATGTAATGACTGGCTCCTTGCTCATGACAACGGCACTCTCGATGCAGTTTCGGAGCTCGCGCACGTTGCCGGGCCAGCTGTAGTTGTAGAGTACCGATCGCGCCTTCGCATCAATGCCCTCTACCGGCTTTCCGTTCTCGGAGGCGAACTCTTTCATAAAGGCCGCTACGAGCAGTGGGATGTCTTCTTTACGCTCGCGAAGAGGCGGTATGTGAATATTGACCACGTTGAGCCGATAAAAGAGATCTTCTCGAAACGCTCCACTCTCTATCTCTGCCTTGAGATTCTTGTTGGTGGCGCTAATGATCCGAGCATCAACCTCGACGGTCTCCTCGCCTCCGACTCGCTCGAAGGTCTTCTCCTGGAGTACCCGGAGGATTTTGATTTGAACGTTTTGGTTTATCTCGCCGATCTCGTCTAAAAAGATGGTTCCCATGTGTGCGAGCTCGAACCGGCCCCGTTTTCTCGACACGGCGCCGGTGAAAGCGCCCTTCTCGTGGCCGAAGAGCTCGCTCTCGAGCAGGCTCTCGCTCAGCGCAGCGCAGTGAACCTTGATAAACGGCTTCTCGTTGCGGTTTGAGAGATTGTGAATCGCATCTGCGATGAGTTCCTTGCCAACCCCACTCTCACCCGTGATGAGTACGGAAGCCTTCGTGCCGGCGACCTGGCGAACCACGTCGAAAATCCGTCGCATCTCGCTGCTTGTCCCGATGATGTTGGCAAACTGGCGTCGCTGTTCGAGTTCTTCCTGCAGGGCTCGGTGTTGTAGGCTGAGCTCGCGCGTGGAAAGGGCGCGCTTGACCAAGAGACTCAATCGATCGAGATTTACCGGCTTGGTCAGGAAGTCGTAGGCTCCATCTCGCATTGCCTGAACCGCACTCTCGATCGTTCCGTGCCCAGTGAGGATGATTACCGGAAGCGTTGGATAACTCTGCACGACGCGACGGAGCAACTCCTCGCCGGTCATCCGCGGCATCTTGAGGTCACAGATGATCAGGTCGATCTCTTCCTCTTCCACAAACTCGAGCGCCTGCCGGCCATCCTCGGCAAGCACCACGTTGTGACCATCGAGCTCTATCGCCTTACCCAGGCCGGTGCGGATATTCTTCTCATCGTCCACTACCATTACGTTAAACTTCATTGACCGTCCTTGAAGCCCAACAGCCGCGTCTCACGCTGGGGAACTGGAAAGAGAAGGGAGAAGGCGCTCCCTTTGCCTCTCTGGCTCACAACTGAAATATCTCCCATGTGCTCCTTTACAACCTTGTACACGAGCGTCAGCCCGATCCCAGAGCCGTGATCGCGCGTCGTGAAGTAGGGCTCAAAGATCTTGTTGATTACCGAATCATCAATCCCCTCGCCCGTATCGCTAATGCGCAACTCTACATCGTCACCGACGCGCCGCGTTGTCACACGCAGTTCGCCACCAGCCGGCATCGCGGCAATCGCATTCTTCACGAGATTCAGAATCGCTTGCTTGAGATACTTCTCGTCGAGCCGCAGCATCGGCAGATCGTCCGCGAGCTCCGACACGACCGAGATATCCGCCTGCTCGAGCTCGTACTTCACAAAGTCGACCAGGTCTTGCACGATCGGATTCAGGTCCTCATCTTCGAGATTGGTGTTCATTGGGCGGACGGCAAAGAGAAAATCGACGACGATCTTGTTGAGGCGATCGACCTCTTCGTTAACGACACCGATGTACTCTTCGATCGCTTCGGTTCGTTCGTCACTGAGTGCGCTCACGGTTTTTTGGATCAGCTGCATGTGAATGCCAATACTGCCCAGTGGGTTCTTGATCTCGTGGGCGACTCCGGCGGCGAGCGTTGTCAAGCTGGCCAGACTCTCCGCTCGGCGAAGGCGTGCCTCTCTGCTGCGCCGGTCCGAGACATCTGCCACGTGGATAATCGACCCCTGAATTGCGCCGTGCCGTACGAGCGGGGTGATCGAAAACGCCAGGATGCGCGTGATGCCGCCGCTTTGGAGCGTAAACTCACGATCGACCACCGACTCCTGGTTGAGCAGCGTCCGCTCGATAAAACGAGAGATGTCCTCATCGGTTATTACGTCCCAGACCAACTCGTCGATTAGGTAGTGGCGCGACATAGGAA
Organism: Spirochaetota bacterium; assembly: GCA_048624115.1. Classification (GTDB taxonomy): domain Bacteria; phylum Spirochaetota; class Spirochaetia; order DSM-27196; family SLST01; genus SLST01. The sequence continues at coordinate 1,509 of JBMCTC010000004.1, read as the reverse complement.
GAAGACGTTCAGAAGCCTTGTTGTAGAGATCGACCCGGTGATTATTGTCACAAACGATGAGCGCGTCGTTTAGGGAATCCAGAACCGCATCGAATCGTTCGCGTTCGGTGGCAAGATCGTGCAACAGCGAACGCACCTGATGCGCGTCCAACTTATCGAACTTTGCCAATGCACGTTCTACGAACTTTCTCATAACAGTCCCAGGGAAACCTTGTTAGGCGACGTCGCGCATGCCGTAGTAGATGGCCTCGAGCGCCCGTCCCGGCTGAATCCGATAGCTCTCCACACGGTGGATCCACTCAGATAACAGCTGTTGCCAGGCCTGAACAACGCGTCGCTTTGTGCCGTCACCGGCGCGAAGCGCTTCGCGAAACAGTTCGGTAAGCTCTACCGCAAACGTGAGAAAACCTTCCTGCGCGCCGACGGCGCCGATTGCCTGCTCAATTTCTGCAAGCAATCCGAGCTCGAGTTCAGTCTCCGCGAGACAGCCGCGGACAAAGCGATCGGCTAGGGGACGCAGGGCGTACCCACTCATCCCCATAAAGTAATCACGAATGCTCGTTTGATCCGCAGTTTCGTCCCGGAAAATGCGCTTGATTACGGTGTGACTCTCCTGCACATCGCGCACGCCGAATCCGTAGACTCTCGAGCGCGATAGGATGGTTGCCATGACCGCACCCTTGCGCTGGGTCGTGAGTACAAAGTAGACACCACCAGGGGGCTCTTCGAGCGTTTTGAGGAGTGCGTTCCGCGCGCTATCGCCAAGGCGGTCGACGTTCTCGAGTATGGCGACCTTCGCGGGGCCGCGCGGCGAAATATGACTCCACGCGGAGAGCCGCCGTATAGCGTCGACGGGAACCGCATCAAGATTCGTAACACCGGCGAGCTTCCCGCAGAGATCCACAACGTCGTCGAGTCCTTTGGCAAAGTCTCGGCCTACCGCTTCTGCGGAATCGGGGAGGTACGGAGCCAGTGCCTCATCGAGCTTCTCGAGAATAGGGTCCGCCTTCTTGACGCGGGCGGTGTCTCCCTCCCAGAGAACGGAATCGAAGCGCCGGGTAAGTTTGCGAACCGAGCGCTCGAGCAGGAAGCGCAGCGGACGGATGTCGTTGCGCTTGACTGCAGCTGCCGCGACCGAAATCTCGCGATGAAAGTACCGGCCACCCAAGAGGAGTGTCTCCGGGTGGAGTAGATGCCGCTGCTGGGTGCAACTACGGCACGAGCATGCCCAGGGGACCGCACTATCGCCGCTGGTGCAGGTTATCGCGCGAGCAAGTTCCAACGCAGTCGAGCTCTTTCCCGCGTAGTCAGGCCCGCAGAAGAGCAGGGTCGGAGGGACCAACTGCGCCCGGACCTCGGTCTGAAGGCGTTCGACGACGGACGCCTGTGCAATGATATTCTCAAACATCGAGCCTCCCCGTTTGCAGGAACTCGGCCACCGACGGAAGAAACGGAAGGAGGAGTCTTGCCCCGAGGCTCCCGTCAAGCAGAGGCTCCGGAGCAAAGAAT
>JBMCTC010000003.1:0-33430 GCA_048624115.1 Spirochaetota bacterium | reverse complement strand
GACCAACGTGCTGCAGACGATGGTGCTCTGGCGTGAAGTCGTGACCGAGATCAGCGCAGACTACCCCGATGTCGAGCTCTCGCATATGTACGTCGATAATGCGGCGATGCAACTCGTGCGCAACCCTCGCCAGTTTGACGTCTTGCTCTGCGGCAACATGTTCGGCGACATCCTCTCAGATGAGGCTTCGATGATAACCGGTTCGCTCGGCCTGCTCCCAAGCGCGTCGCTCGCCGAAGCTCGCCCCGGATCGCTTGCAAAGCCTACGTTTGGTCTCTACGAGCCGGCCGGCGGTTCCGCGCCGGACATTGCCGGGAAGGGCATCGCCAATCCGATTGCGCAGATCTTGAGCGCGGCGCTTATGCTCCGTCACAGCTTTGGAATGGACGAGGCGTACCGGGCGATCTTTGCTTCAGTTGAGTCGGCACTCGAGCAAGGCCTGCGGACGGCCGACATTGCCGGCGGGGGCAAGAGCGTGAGCACCGAAGAGATTGGGGATGCAATCGCGACCGGTGTTGCCGCCGGTTAGCGCTGCTCGAGCTCGGCTGCAACATCTGCGAGGGTGACGCCCTCGGATGCGAGCAGCACGAGAAGGTGGTAGATGAGGTCGGCGGTTTCGCTGACGAGACGGTGTCGGTCGGGAGCGAGAATGAGCTCGACCGCCTCTTCGCCGAGCTTTTTACGAATCTTCTCTGCGCCGGATGAAAAAAGATGCGTCGTGTAGCTTCCCTCCGGCATCGTGCGCTTTCGTTCCTCTACCAGCGCGGCAAGCGCACCGGCGACTGCACCAAACTCAGCTTCGTCGTCTTGGGACGTGCGCGCAGAGGGGTCGGGTTCGCCTTTGCTTGCGTTGCTTCCGGTCTCGGAGCCGGCCGTGCGGGTAACCAGCGTCGCCAGATACCACCCGTCGCGCTTGGCAACTTCGACCTGAGAGCCGTCCTCGTAGGGTAAGAGCCGACCGGTCTCGCCGTGAAGCACCCAGAGATGCCCCTGCTCGAGGCTCTTGTTGTAGGCCTTCTCGTTTTGATAGCCAAGATCGATCGGCGTCGCGTCTGCAGCACAGATAACGACCGGCAAAACATCAACTCCGCGTCCCACTACCACTCCATCACGTCGGCGCCGGCGGCAATCGGATCGGCGAACAATCCCTCGAGCGGAATTGCGCCCTCGTAGATTGCTTTGCCAACGATTACACCAACAACGTTCTTTCCAGCCTTTTCCTTGATCTCCGCGAGGTCCTCGGCCTTGCCAACGCCGCCACTGATTATGACCGGGATACCAGCGCTCTCTGCAATGAGATTGGTCCGCTCGATGTCGGGTCCTTCCATTGTGCCGTCTCGATCGATGCTCGTGTATATAATGCCGGAGACCTTTGCCTCGGCCGCCCTTTTGGCCAGGTCGATATCTGTGTGCTGTGTTTCGCGTTCCCACCCTGAGATTCGAATCTTGCCGTCCTTTGCATCGAGCCCGACGAGAAAGACATCACCGTAGTGCGCAACCCAACCCGCGACGTTTTCAGGCCGACGGGCAAACGAGGTACCGACGATAAGTCGATCGATTCCCAGGTCGAGGAGCTCTTCGATATCCTCGTCGCGACGAATCCCACCGCCAAGCTGGATCGTCGCGTCTACAGCTCGACGGATCTTTCGAATCTTTTTGCGGTTGGTTCGACTATCACCGCGCGCGGCGTCCAAATCGACAACATGGATGCGTTTCGCACCGGCTTCGGCAAACTTACGAGCCATGACGACCGGATCCTTCTCGTACACCGTCGCCTCGTCGTACTCACCCCGTACAAGCCGCACGCACTCGCCGCCGAGGATGTCGATTGCAGGTATGATTGTCATAGCTTCCCCCGATGCGAATAGTTAGCAGCTCAATCTAATGATAAGCGACGAGCTGATCCATAAATGCATTTTGATATTCCCCGATTCCGGGCAACTCGACCTCGCGGACCGCCTCTTGCTCGAGCGTGAAACGTGGCGCCAAATCCGGCAGGCTCACCCCTTCGACGGCCGACCAGCCAACGAGCGCCGCGCCAAAGCTGGTTGCTTCGGGCATCCCACTGAGCACAAACGTCGCCTTGGGAACAAGTGCTGCTAAGAGAATGTTGTAGTCCTCGTTGTTGCGGAAACCGCCTTCCGTATAGACGGTAACGCCTTGCTTGAGGCCGACCCGCTCGAGCGCAATCACGGTCTGAACCGCCAGACTCAGGTTCAGCACTGCGTACGCTCGCCGGGTGTTCGAGAAGAGTTCGGGCACGGCGCCCCCTGAGGAGACGCTCTCGAGAGAGAACACGGTTCCGTGATCGAGGATGCGCGCCTCTGAGTCTGGGAACTGGCCGGTGCCCTGCACGACTGCAGGAAGGATAAACTCCGCACGCTCCTTGAGAATGCTCCGATAGAGGTCCGGGTCAAACGCGGGAAACTGCCGGAGGCCGAACCGTTCGCGAAGGATCGCTGTGTAGGTTTCGAACTCGAGACCACCCATGAGGATCGAGGTCTTCACCGGCTTCGCAAAGGCGTTCATGTTGTAGAACACGGCTTTTCCGAGTTCGTCTTCGTCAAAGCGAACACTCTGTTCAGGGTGCATTGCAACACACCATGTGCCGGTCGAGTTGACGATGAGGTCTTCTCCCGGTCGCTTGATGAGATACGGGATGAGCGAGGCGTTTGAGTCGTGAATACCGAGGGTGACCACCGTTTCCGGGCTCAAGCCGGTTCGTGCGGCAATGTCGGGATCGATTCTGCCGAGGACCTCATTTGGTCGCTTTATCTCGTTCGGCAAGAGCTCGCGAATGCCGAGCTTCTCGGCAACCTCGCTATAGCGCTCATGTTCGAGATCGTAGAGGTAGGTGTGGCATCCGGCGTAGGTGTAGTCAGCCCCGACGTTTCCGGTGAGTCGAAACCCGAAATACTGCGGATAAAACAAGATGTGCCTTGTCTTGGCAAACTCGGCCGGGGCGTACTCTTTGAGAAACTTCACGCCTTGGGCGATGTTGATAAGCGCGCCGAGGACGAGCGTTGCCGTATCCTTTTGGAGCTGGATCGGGTCGCCGGCCATTGCATAGAACTCGCGATGGAACGCCTCACCAGGCTCGTGCGTGTAGTCGATGATCGGGATCGACAGCTCGCCCTGTGCATCTACACAGGCGAACGTTGCGCCGTGGGTGGCAACCGAGATCGCTGCAATCTCGTAGCGGCCACTGAGCGCCGACAACGTATCGAGAAGCCACGTCTCGAGCGCCTGCGAGTCGACCCAAGGAATCCCATCGCGAACGTCGCTCTCCATGGTCGTAGAACGACTGTCTACGAGTTCGAGCTCCGGGGTGTAGATGTGAACCTTCTTGTTCGTCTTGCCAATATCGATAACGGCTACAAACCGATCCCTCTGTTCCGACATCATACTCCTCCTGTACTCGTTTTTTTGCGATACCGTTCGACCTCCCACCCCTTGATAAAGGCAACGAGATGGTCGTCGAGGTGGCGAGCCCCGCCAAAACCCTCCGCATACGCCGCAATTTTGACCTCGTCGAGAAAGAGACGCAACGCGACGTCTGCGGAGGCAAGGGTGTCGCCAAGCGCAAATACGCCGAGGCGTTCCACCGCGACAATATGCGGAAGTGCTCCCGTCGCTGCACGATGCTCTTCGAGCAGTGTGGCAAGCTCATCAACACCCGTATCCGCAGGAATAAAGAGCGGCCTCTCCCCCGCATAGACGATGTGATCGGGAGTAAACGCGCCATCTACCGGCGCAAAAGCATCGCGAGAGGCAACCCTTCGACTTACCTCGCCGGAAGCATCAAAGACGATCTCGTATCCGCCCTCGCCAACGCTGCGAAACGCCTGCTCGATTCGACTGTGCCACCCGTCTCGCGCGTCCGAATCGACCGGCACGGAACCGAGCTCAGGCGTCCGCGCGATGTGTTCCTGTATGAGACGAGCTACCGTATCGTGCAGGTGTTCGATCTCGGCCACGCTCTCGCCGGCAATCACGAGGCCGTGGTTCTGAAGCAGTATGATCTGGGGGGCCTTTCCAACGCGCTCCCGGTACGCCTCCACAGCGCGCTTCATGGCGACCGCCAGCACATACCCTGGTTCGATAGCAGGAATCCAGAGCACATCATCCCCAAAGATCCGGGCGGCAGCCTCTTCACCCTCCTGCGAACATGTGACTCCGTTTACGAGAGCGGGGTGCGTGTGCACGACAAGCGGGAAGGGAATGAGCTCGTGCATGAGCGTCTCGACACTCGGTCGCTTATCCTCACCCTCGGCCCGGGCAGCCATGAGATCGGCGAGGGCTGCGCTCTCGCGAGCCCCGACCTCATTTGGATAGGTGACCGTCCAAATCCGATCAAGCGCGGCGCGGTCCATCCTCGCAAATCCATGCGGCTCGATGGTAGCCAGGGCGAACCCGGAGGCCTTTACATACAGCGAGGCGTCGTCCTTGAAGGACGTGTTTCCTCCCCCTGCCAAAACCCAGTCGGGATCGCTTCCGTAGGCTCGAGACAGCTCTACGATCTCCTCAATGCTCATGCTCTCGCTCTCCTGTGCGGCTAATCCGACCGTGTGTATCGAAGCGTCGCGCCTGCATAGTAGGGCACAACACCGGCGTAGCTCGCCGGAACGGTCCACGGTATCTCTGCAAGCGTAACGGACCGCTCGGGAAGCGGCAAGCGATAGAACTCCGCTCCGAGACGCGAGGTGAACCGCTCGAGCGAGGGGCGTGAGGTTGGATTTGGCCCGGTATCCGCCTCGGCCTCGGTTAGGGCGACGCCGGCCGCCTCGAAGAGCTCGACCAAGAGCGGGAGAGCAACTGGGGCGGTGTAGATTCCGGCACATCCGCAGGCCGATTCTTTCGCGTCCCTTGGATGTGGCGCGCTATCGGATCCGAAGAAGAATCTCGGATCGCCGCCGAGTACCGCTTCGCGAATGGCCTCGAGATCCTCGGGACGTTTTGCTATCGGCTTACAGAAGTGATGGGGCTGCAGGCAGTCGCCGACAACGTCGTCGAGCGTCAGCATGAGATGGTGAAGTGTGACGGTCGCGGCTACGTTTGCGGGGCAGGCGCGCACGGCCTCTACGGCCGCTTTACTGCTCACGTGCTCGACGACAATGCGGAGCTCGGGGAAGTCGCGCGCAAGCCGCGAAATCGTCGGCATGTAGGCTGCCTCACGATCGAGCGAGAACGCCCCCGGCTCTTCGGCGTGAATCTCGAGGACGAGGTCATGCTCCTCCATCGCCTCGAAAAGCGGGTAAAGCGCGTCGATCTCCTCTACCCCATCGGCTGAGTTCGTCGTCACGCCCCGAGGGTAGAGCTTCCCACCGATCGCTCCGGCTTCACGGAGTCGTTGCACCTCGACCACCGGGATCGCGGGTGAGACTTTGAACGTCATGAGAAGCTCGGGCTGCGGCGAGGCGCCGATCACTCGAGAGGCGGCAACCTCGATTTCCCGCCGATACTCAAGAAGGCGTTCGGCGGAGTAAATGGGCGGCTCCACGTTTGGCATTACCAGGATCCGACCAAACCAGGGCGCGGTTTCGGCCATGACCGGGGCGATCATCTCGCCCTGCCGAAGGTGAACGTGAAAGTCGTCAGGCATCCTGAGCGTGAGTGACATACGCCACTCTACCCCAAAGCCGGTCGATTGGACACGCTACAGCAGGATCTATACCTTTGGCCATCATGAAGGCGTTGCAGGAGCTCGAAGAGTCGGCAAGATGGTACTACGCCTCGTTTTCTGCACTCGACCGGTACTTCGGAATCGATAACCCGCACCTTAGTTTCGTCGCCGTCGAGGGTGATCTGGTCACCCTCGCGAAAAACGTTGCCCAGCTCGATTTTCCCGGGGTGTACAACGCTGACGCGGCCACCTGGAGCGAGGGCAGACGGATCTACTTTCGGTGTGTTGAACCCGGAGGCAAACCCGCGGTGCAGAGCTACTCGATCCTCAACCTGCATTACGATCCGGCGGGAAAGCGCTATCTTGATCCGTACGACGACTACCGCGCGTTGAGAGCGAAGCGGCTTCTGCCGACGGCTGAAGCCTACTCACCGTTACATCGACTCTTTGACGGAGCCATTGCAATCGCTCGATACCCCCACGAGCTCGCCACCGCGCCTGCGGCTGTGCCACTCTTTCCGGAGCTGCCGGACGAGACACTTCGCATGGTGTTGACCAGCGTCCTCACCGGACGCTCCGCGGACAGAGGAACAGAGTTCCTGCGGCGACACGGATTCGTAGAGGCATACCTTCCCGAACTCGTCCCCATGGTCGGGACGGGACACTCGAAGGAGCATCATCCCGAGGGCGATGTTTGGACCCATTCGCTCGAAACATTCCGTTACCGTCGAAGCGCGGATCTCACGCTCACGCTCGCATTGCTCTTTCACGACTCCGGCAAGCCTTCGGCGGTTCCAAAGGAGGGCCGACGCTTTCACAACCATGCCGAGATCGGGGCAAAGCTTGCCTCGCGCGTCCTTCGACGGCTCGGCTTTGAGCAGCCTCTTATTGACGATGTCTACTGGTTGGTTCAGAAGCACATGTTCCCCGGTGCAATCCACAAGCTCCCGACCTTCCGGACCGAACGACTCATGTCCCACCGACTCTTCCCGCTGCTTCTCGAACTCTATCGCTGCGACCTCGAGTCAACCTACCGTGGACCCGAGGGCTATTACCGAGCCTGTAAGGTGTACCGCGATTTTCTCAAGCACCAAGCAAACCCGTTTCGCGATGCGGAGGGAAAGAAGCTCGTCCGGCTCTACGTCGATTAGCAAAACGTATAGCCGCGCACGCTACTGATTGAGTTCCCCGATGTGCGCCAGTCCCTCGAGTGTCAGCCACGGCTCGATGCGCGCGACCCGTGTGCACGCCGGAGCAACGAGCGATGCCTCGCCGCCGGTGGCAATGACCATCACCGATGGCGCGCCGCCGGCTTGTAACTCCAACACCATCCCAGCAACGACGTGGTCCACAAGCCCGGCGTAGCCGTTGAGGATCCCGCAGCGAATGGCGCTTGTGGTGTTGGTCCCGATGTAGCGATCTGCAGGCGGCGAGAGGTCAACGACGGGCAGCGCGGCCGTCCGCGTGACTAGCCCGTGCAAGCCGGTGCGAACACCCGGGGCAATTGTGGCGCCACGGATGGTTCCCTCGCGGTCTACCGCAGTAAAGGTCAGGGCAGTTCCAAAATCCACAACAATGGCGGCACCCTTCGCGAGCCGGTGGCCGGCTACGGCATTTGCCAAGAGATCGCTACCGAGCTCCTGCGGGTTTTCCGTACCAACGCGCACCGAGAGTTGCAAGTTCACCGACACGATTACCGGTTCAAACCCGAGGAGCTTCTCGATGCCCGACGAAACGGGATGCAGGAGCCCGGGAACAACGCACGAGACCACGGCGGTGCTCACGTCGGAAGCGCGAATGTCATCGACTCGTAACAATGAGTCGAGGTGGAGTAGAAACTCGTCTGCGGTCCAGTGCGCGGCGCTCGAGAGTCGCCAGTGATAGGCAATTGCATTCCCGTCGAATAGGCCAATTGCGATGTTGCTGTTCCCGGCGTCAACGGTGAGCTTCATAGTTATCCAACAGATAGGTGCGAAGTGCGTCGAGTGACGCGGCCATTGGTACGGAGTGCTTCTTCTTGTGCATAGCCTCTTCGAGCTGCTTCGGAAGCGCCGGCACTTCGCCGGTCGCTCGACGAACGCTCTCCCGGAATTTTGCCGGATGAGCGGTGGCAAGCGTCACGACCATCGCATCCGACTCGCCGTCGACCCGGGTGAAGCGCTCGGCGGCCACGACGCCGGCGGCGGTATGGGGATCGAGGAAAAGGGTGTGGCTCTTGTAGTACCGAGTCATGGCGTCGAGGATTTCGTCGTCCGCGGCAGACACGCCGGAGACCATTGCGCGCATGACTTGATAGTCGGAGCCAAAGACCTGGAGCAGTCTTTCGAAGTTGCTCGGGTTGCCCACATCCATCGCGTTGGCAAGGGTCTGCAAACTCGGTCGGGGTTCGAAGACTCCAGTCATGAGGTATTCAGGCACGACATCGTTTGCATTAGTCGCGGCAATAAAGCCGGATACGGGGAGCCCCCACCGCCACGCGAGCACACCCGCGGTGAGATTGCCAAAGTTGCCGCTCGGCACGCAAAAGACAATCTCGCTCGCGAGTCGCGATCGCAAACGGACGAACCCATCGACGTAGTACAACGCCTGCGGCAGTAATCGACCCAGATTGATCGAGTTAGCCGAGGTCAGGTGGGCACGACGACGCAGATCCGGATCTACAAATGCCTGCTTCACGAGACGCTGACAATCATCGAACGACCCGTCGATCTCGAGCGCCGTGACGTTGTCGCCAACGGTGGTCAGCTGCTGCTCCTGCAGAGGACTCACGCGGCCCGAGGGGTAGAGAATCACAACCTCGACGTTGGGTGTCTTGTGGAACGCCTTTGCAACTGCGCTACCCGTGTCTCCCGATGTGGCCGTCAGGATCACCGCAGGAGGGCCGCCGACCTCCAATAGTTCCTGCATTGCAGACGCGAGGAAACCTGCCCCAAAGTCCTTGAACGCGCAGGAAGGTCCGTGAAAGAGTTCGAGGAGCGAAAGATTCGAACTGATCTCGCGTACAGCTGGTGCAAACGAGAATGCCCGTTCACAGACGCGACGCGCCGCAGCAGGCGAGAACGTCTCGGGCAGCAGTTCAGCTACGACCTGACTCGCGAGTTCAGGAAAGGGGATCTCCGGGTCAAGCGAGAGAAAGAGGCGCTTTAGGTCAGGCTCGGCGCTCGGATGGTAGAGTCCACCATCCGGTGCAAGGCCGGTGAAGATCGCCTCTTTGAAGTCAACGGTCAGTAGCTTGTCGCGAGTACTATAGAATCTCACTCGCTGCCTCCTGCGAAGAACGCGCTATGGACGGCGTTCAGAGCGTGCTCGCGCTCCCGATTATACACAACAAAGGAGATGTTCATCTCCGAAGAGCCCTGCGCGATCGCGAGCACGTTGATTTGAGCCTCTCCGAGCGCGTGGAAGAGCTTTCCGGAGATCCCGGCCTTTCCTCGCATGCGTTCACCAATAACGGCGACAATCTCGAGCCCGCGTTCAGCGTTCACGCGCTCGAGCGATCCGTAGTGCAACTCATGTTGGAACTCCATCTCGAGCGCCGAGGTCGCTCGCTCTACGTCACGCTCGCTCACGATAAAGCAAATGCTATGTTCCGACGAGGCCTGAGAGATCATGATGATGTTGATGCGTGCCGCGGCAAGCGTAGAAAAGAGGCGACCGGCAACACCCGGCAGTCCGACCATGCCCCCTCCCTCAACATTGACGAGCGCAACATCTTCTACCGATGCCAAGCCGGTGATCTCCTTCGCACCGCTACTCTCGGCGGTGATTCTGGTGCCCGGGGCCGTCGGGTTGAGCGTGTTCTTGATCCAAATTTGCGTTTCGGCATGGACGGCGGGAACCATTGTCGAGGGATGAATTACCTTCGCGCCGAAGTAGGAGAGTTCCATTGCCTCTTTGTAGCTGATTTGCGGGAGAACAAACGCATCCTGAACATAACGAGGATCGGCGCTATATACACCATCCACGTCGGTCCAGATCTCGATTGCAGACGCGTCAGCGCCGGCACCAACGATCGACGCGGTGTAGTCGCTGCCGTTTCGCCCGAGCGTCGTGCTAACGCCATCTTGGGTCGCGGCGATGAAGCCCGTCACGACCGGCAAATCGTCACCGGACAGCACGTTCTTTATTCGTGCCGCGCTCGCCTCCTGATCCACTATCGCGTGACCGTGAGAGGCATCCGTCACGATCATCTCGCGGGCGTCCACGTAGCGGGCCGGCAGATCTCGCACCTTCATTGCCGCGGCAATAAGCGTGCAGTTCATCCGCTCGCCAAATCCGAGGACAAGATCGAGCGTGCGGCCCGAACACTCGCGGACGAGCTCGACGCCGCGGAGCAGCGATGCAAGCTGATCGCCGAGGCTCTTGATTTCGGCGACGGTATCGGTTGGATCGGGAGCACAGAGGATCTCTGCAGCCGCGAGGTATCGATCGCGAATCTGATCGACGAGGAGACGATACTGGCTCACGCCACCAGACGCTTGCGCCGCCGCATCGATCAGCTGATCGGTAACCCCTTTCATGGCGGAAAAAACTGCGCACACCCGTTCACGAGCGTGATGCGATGCGATGATTTCGATTACGTCACGGATCCGGCTCGCGTCGGCGACCGAGCTACCTCCGAACTTCATGACCTTCATGAACACTCCCAAAAAACTTCTTACGCCCGCCGTAGGCGTCGCGAGCGCTTCAGAGTATGATAAAACCCAGAGCGATGAACAACCGTAGGCGGCCGACAAAGCCAAGAGTTTCCTCCCTAAAACGCCGCTGGATGCGCACGGCGCCGATTGCCCTTGTGTTCATCGTGATTGCGCTTGCCACGATGCCGGCACCCGGCCAAACCGCTTCCACTGCGCTCGAGAACCGACTTCTTCGCGACGCGCTCTTTCTCTCGCCCGAGTACACGATTCCCGTCACCGACGCGGGAGGTAATGCGCTCTCGGTTTTCGAAGACTTCGATCGCGACGGTCGGCTTGATGTTGCAGTGCTGACCATGGCGGCTGACTCGCGAATCATACCCTCGCTCGAGCAACTCGGGAGCAGAGAACGTCTGTACGATCCGGCGACGATTCGAGCGCTGTTCCTGGTAGAGACGCTCTACCAGGGCAATGACGGGATCCTAACGGTTGAGCTGGGCCGTCAAACGGCTGTCATGGGCATCGAGGTTATTGACCTCGGAGGTGGCACTCCGGCTGTGCAGGTTGGGTTTCGCAGTCAGCAGGGCACAAGTCAACAGCTCGTTCTCTATGGCGAAGGTGGTCGTGCCTCACGCTTCAATATGATTCAGAGCGCCTCGGAACAGGGCTCCCTTACCGACATTGACAACGACGGCGCGCTCGAAGCTGTCGTGGCCAGACGACTCCCTGAGGCCGGCCGCGGCTATGAGACCTTCGTGGAACTCTTCGAACATCGGCGGGGCGCGATGGTTCGGACCGGCGGCTTTTCGCTCGTCCGGACATTGGTAACGTTTCTCGAGGGTGCCGCTGCCGAGATCCAAGCCGAGCAGTGGAACCAACTTGCTTCGAGAATTGCGATTCCTCCGGCCGGCGTCGCGAGAGCGGAGTCGTCCGGAGACCTCGTAACAGACCTGCTAAACGCGACGTTTTTGCTTGTCGAGGAAACCGATACCCGCAGCGAAGAGGAGCGACCAGCGGGCGATCCAGAACATGGGATACTTCCGACCGAAGTGAGCGAGGTCGTGTTCACCCCATTCACGGAGAATCCCTTTCCCGAGCCATTGCTCGGAGAGACCATTCGCATTTCCTTCCGTGTTATGTGCTGCGGCGGCATGCTCAGAATCTACGAGGCATCGCTTCGGCTCGCTCAGAATCCCTTTTCCGGCGAGCCGTTCGCTTTCTTGACAGAGGGGGAGAGCCAACAGTAGTCTCGCGTAGTGGATCGTTACATCATTGACGGAAGCTATCCGATTCAGGGCCGGGTTCGGGCAAGCGGAAACAAGAACGCGGCCCTTCCCTGCATAGCGGCAACACTTCTCACCGACGAGACGGTCGTTCTCAAGAATATTCCAGAAATAGAGGATGTCGGCGTAATGCTCGAGATCCTCAAGAAGATGGGCGCGAGCGTCAAGAAGCGCAAAATCCGCGGCGAGTGGGAGATAAAAGCAACCGACATCAAGAGTTCGGAGGTGCCCTTCGACCTCGCGAAGAGAATACGCGCATCGATTCTACTGGCGGGCCCGCTTCTTGCGAGGACAGGCCAGGTGATTTTGGCCCCTCCGGGAGGAGATGTCATCGGACGCCGCCGCTTGGACACACACTTTCTCGCGCTGAGTGCCTTGGGGGCGCAGGTCGAAGTTGACGGCGTCTTTCGGTTCACCTGCAACAAGCTCGTCGGCATCGACATATTCCTTGACGAGGCGTCGGTCACGGCCACCGAAAACGCGATCATGGCGTCGGTTCTCGCCGATGGCAAGACGATCATCCAAAACGCAGCAAGCGAGCCTCATGTCCAAGATCTGTGCGTCATGCTCAACCAGATGGGCGCGAAAATCAACGGCATTGGATCCAACATTCTTCGCATTGAGGGCGTTCAAAAGCTCGGCGGCACGGAGTTCAAGATTGGCGCCGACTTCATGGAAGTCGGAAGCTTTGTCGGACTGGCCGCGGTTACTCGTGGTGAGGTGATTATCGAGGACGCAGCCCCGGCGCACCTGAAGATGGCAAAGATTGCGTTCGGAAAGCTGGGAATTCACTGGGAGCGGGACGGAGAAGACATCCGGATTCCGAGCGGTCAGGCACTCCGCGTCATTCCGGACCTCGGTGGCATGATCCCGAAGATCGACGACGCTCCGTGGCCGGGTTTTCCGCCTGATCTCACAAGCATCATGACCGTCGTTGCCACTCAGGTTGAGGGTACGGTTTTGGTTCACGAGAAGATGTTCGACGCCCGAATGTTCTTTGTAGACAAGCTGATCGCGATGGGGGCAAAGATCGTGCTCTGCGACCCCCACCGCGCAGTCGTGAGCGGTCCATCTCGGCTCACCGGAAGCGAGCTCACGTCGCCCGATGTGAGAGCGGGAATGGCCATGGTCATTGCAGCAATATGCGCAGAGGGAAAGAGCATTATCCACAACGTGTACCAAATCGAGCGCGGATATGAGCGCCTCGCCGAACGCCTTCAAAGCCTCGGAGCTCGGATCGAACGACAGAACGACTGACGGGCTACTTCGACTCCAGTTCCTTAGTCAAGCGCTCGTACGCGATCTGGATGCGAATGAACGCCTGCTCCGAACTCTTGCGCTCCTCCTCGAGCAAGCCACCGGTCGCGTCGGGGTGGAACTGCGTAGCAAGAGCACGATATGCCGAACGCACGTCGTGGAGTGTGGCATCACGCGGCACGCCGAGCAGCTTGCAGTCTGCGAGGGAGAGTCGCGATGGAACCTGGAGCTCGTTGCGAACAAACGCCGAGGCTACCTCGAGCTGTGAGGCGAGTTGCCTAAGGCGGAGGTACGCATCTCGAGGTGCTTCGGTTTCCTCGAGAAAATCCCAGACGTGCTTGAGCGCTCCCTCCCGCTGCTCGACGCGCGCCTCACCCAACCTCGCGACGATCTCCTCGCGTGATAGTGAGATACTCGCGCCAGAGGCGAGCATCCGCTCGGCGACTCGCGAAGGACGCCCGCTGGGTTCTCCCTGCGTGACCTGCAGGAGAGTCAGAAGCGCCTGACGCTCTGCGACCAGGTTCGGTCCGACAGCCACCCTGGCCACGGCGCCGGCAATCGGGAACTCGTTGCGCAACCACGGCGGGGCAGTTCCGGTTCGCAGGTACCGTTCACAGGCCCGCGCTATGCGAAGATCGACCAAGACGAGATCGGCGAGAAATCCGATTCCCGCGCCAATCAGCACACCCCACACGCCTCCGAGAAGACCCACGAGGGAGCCGCAGAGTGTTGCCCAAAAGGTCCTCATTTTCTCGATGCCAAGGCGACGTAGAAGAGGGCGAGCAACATGAGAATTGCCTCAGCAATAATCAAGACAACTACCGAAAAGAGAAAACCACCGAGCAGCAACGACGCTGCAACCAAAAGGCGTTGTCCAAAGGCGAAAATCGCGTAGAGCGGCAGCAACAAGAGCGGGATTACTGGAATGATCAGAAGCGTGGGCACCGGAGGGAGGTGGAGATACCGGCTGCGGAACCTCCAGCCAAAACCAACGGCAACCAGCGCAAACGCCATGAACGCGAAAGGAAACGATAGGCGAAGCAACAGCTCGATCCGAAGGGGCTCCACGATGAGACCAAAACGCTCGAGCGGGGCAAAGCTACGGGTGAGTACTCCGATCGAAGCCGTCGAAGGGTGCTGGAACACCTGGCCGATAAAGAGCAACTGCTCCGGTGTTGGCTCAAGCGATAGGAGGCCTATGTTATCCCTCGTCTCGCGGCCGGTAGCAACGAGAGGCTCATCGGGTTGCCCCGACGCATTCACGACGGTAAGCGCAAGATGCCCCTCTACGACCTTCGCGTAGTTACTCTCGAGACGGTAGGTGATCCGGCCGTCGTGGGTGAACTCGATGACGTCCACCTCTTGCGCGTAGATGCCGGTTGGCGCCTGGACGAGCTTCCCCAACGCGACCAGCTCCGTCCGGGTATCGGTACGCCGGTTGACAAAGACCACGTCAAAAACGCCCGGAAGCGCGAGCGCTTCCTCCACCTCATCGATAAGCACCGCGAGCGCGCGGACCTGCTCGAGCGCGATCTCGAGGTAGCGGTCGATATCGGGGTCTCGGGGGTATTCGCGATCGAGCTCGCGCAGCTGGTAGAACGCTTCGATGTACTCGCGTCGCGTGATGAGTGCCTTGGCGGCCTGTTTGCGTCGAAAGAGCGCCGCAGCCTCGACCTCCTCCTCGTCCGGAGCAAGTGAGGCGAGCTTGCTCAAGGCCTCGGAAGCAAGACGAGCCGCAGCCGAGTTGTCCTCGTCGATTGCAAGGGCGAGCACCGCGAAGTAATGGGCAGACGAGTAGTCCCCCTCGCTGTCTGCGGCGGTCGCGCGATCGACGAGGTCTGCGGCCGTCGCGTTCTCGGGCAGGCGAGGCTGGGTTTCGGAAGAAGAGACAGAAGACGCTCGGTCGAGCTCAGCTTCCTGCCGTACTCGTTCGAGTCGCTGTTGGGCTTCGAGGTCGTCGCCGACGATAAACAGATACTGGTTGAGGTCGGCCTCTGCCTGGACATAATCGCCCTCCTCCTCCCGACGTTCGGCGGATTCGAGCAAGGACCGCGCAAGCTGTGAACTGAACTCGAGCGTATGAACGCGAGCTGCAAGACGGGGATGCACAACCAGGTACGTCGCACTCGCGATCAAACTAAGAACAAGCAGGGTCAAAAGAGCGCGATTGAAACGCGCAAAGTCGATACTCGCACTCTCCGCACGGTGCATAGGCAAAACCCATCCAAACGTCAAAAGCGCCGCCCATGCCTGCGCAACTGGCGCGAGTCGCAAGAGCTCACCCCAGGTTCTCGCGAACACCCAGTCCCACAGGAAAACCGAGAGCGTTTCTTTCTCGCTGAATGCGAAGATGGAAGACAGAAGAAGGATGCCAAAGCCAACGGCGTAACAGATGATAGTGGAAAGAACGAGTTTGCGTCCTGCGTCCGTCACCGTGATGCTCCCTGAGACGTGTGCAACGGAGGCAAGAGCGCACCGGCGGCGAATAGCAGGACACCAATCCCGCCGAGCACGAGCGCAGAGACGGTAGCCAGCGCCGATGAGCCAAATGCCGCGACCACAAGGGGCCGGATCGGGCCGGTCATGACGGCCGGAATGAGCCAGAAAGCAAATCTCCAGGCAGCGAGCGCAAACACGATGTTAAAAAGCGGCCAGCGAGTGAGTCGGGCGAGCGTCCAAAGCCCGAGCAGAAACACTGACAGTCCGGCCAGATTCAGCCGGATGGTGCCGCGTTCGGCGGCAGACGCTGGAAGATCTCCGACAGGCCTGCCACGGAAGAACGCGTTTACCGCAACGATATCCGTAGTCAAGCGCCGAAGCGGAACCGGGACACGCACCATCGCGGGGTAAGAGTTCGATAGCGCTTCGAGGGATATCGAGCGTTGGAGTTCAGGAAGCGAAATGGCTTCCTCGGACGTGACGAGCCGCCCTTGTTCTGCCCATCGGAAATGACCGGGCTCGCTTATGACCATTGGGCTGTAGGTGTCTGCCGACCGTCGCTCAGCGTAGAGCGACAAATCCGGACCACGAACGATACGGCCGATCGGGAGCGCAGGTGCGATGCGTGGCGCTTCCTGCGACTCTTCCGATAGCAGGATGGCTCCGGCTACCAGGAAGCCGCTCCATGCGACGCACAACACTGCGAGCGGAATGGCAACCGTGTCGCCTTCGCGGACGATATCAAAGAGGGAAGTGACGGCAGCGAAGGTAAGGATAGGAAAGATCACGTCGAGTGCAGCCTTGACGTAGAGCGCTAAGAGAGGAAAAGTCGATGCATCAGCCTGCGGATCGTAGCCGGAGACATACTGGTACGCTACAACAAACGTGCTCACCACGAGCAACAGCAGCCCAAACCAGAGTATAAATCTAACAAGCAGGCGAACCGCAGCTTTCACCCGCTCGATCGTAGCATGGGGTCAGAGTCAGTTGCAATAATCTCTCATTTAGGTTGAATAGGTATGGTGGCTGTGGGTAGTAGAGATAGAGATGTGGAGCAACAACTCATTCTCAAAGCAATGCGAGGCGACCGAACCTCATTTGCGCTGCTCACCGAGCGCTACTACAAGCGGGTTCACTCCGTCGCGCTCAGGATCGTCCGGAACTACGACGACGCCGGGGATATCGCGCAAGAAACGTTTCTCCGAGCCTTTCGGAAATTCAACTCATTTGACACGAGCCGACCGCTCTTTCCGTGGCTCTACCAGATCGCGACCAATCTCAGCATTAATCACATCAAGCGCGTGCGAAGACGCGAGGGGGAGCTACCCGAGTTCGATGTTCTCGAGACACGAGACGATGGGCCGGAGGACGTCCTCCTGCAAGAAGACGAGGTGGAACGCGTTCGGAACGCAGTGCAACTTCTTCCGGAGAGCTCTCGAATGGTGATTGAATTGAACCACTTTGATGAGTGCTCGTATGCGGAGATCGCGGAAATCTTATCAATACCAATTGGAACGGTCATGTCTCGCCTCTATCACGCACGAAAGAAACTACGAACGATCATGATCGAGGGAGGAAGCGATGCCAAATAACCCCGAACCCAACGAACTGCTATTTCAAGTGCAGGCGCTTGTGGACAACGAGTTGCCGGCCGACGAAATACGGCCGGTACTCGATCGAATCCAGGCAGATCCGGCTCTGCAACGGGAGTACGTCGAGCTACTCAGACTGCGACAAATGCTCGGGCCGGGGCCGTCGAGTCGCGTACGTGACGAGTGGCTCGAGCGGGCGGAAAGGAAGGTTTCGCGGAAACTCTGGAGAGGAGCCGGTCTTCTCTTTTTTGTCGGCTCCTACGTTGCATTGGTCGGGTATGCGATCTACTCGATCGTCGCGAGTCCGAGCACACCGCTTCTGGTTTCACTCCTCATCGGAGTTGGCGTGTTGGGCTTTGTGTTCTTGCTGTCAAATGCCATTGCAGATAGAGTCCGAGAGAGCAAAGACGACAAGTATCGAGGAGTCATGAGATGATTCTTGCATCGACGGAAACGCTGCCGGGGGTCGAAATTCGGGAGGTCGTGGGCCTCGTACGCGGGAACACGATTCGCGCGCGCCACTTGGGAAAAGACATAGCAGCTGCATTCAAGAACATGGCGGGTGGCGAGATTACCGACTACACCAAAATGATGGGTGAAAGCCGCGAGCAGGCACTCGATCGGATGGTAGAAGAGGCGGAGTTGCTTGGCGCAGATGCGATCGTTGGGATCAGATTCACGACCAGTTCGGTTATGCAAGGCGCTGCGGAGATTCTTGTATACGGCACCGCTGTCACCATTAATTCCACAGGTTATCCACAAGCAGTCGGCCGGGCGTCAGAGGAATAATGGAGAGAGTTGAAATGTGAGCGGGAACGAAATCTGCTCAACTTCTCCGGTCGATCTCTTAAATCCTTACAGAGAAAATAATTATTCCCCGTCAAGGTACTTTGCACGCTGAGTTGCTGTTTTTCGCTGTCTAGGCGGGTAAAGATTTGTTAAGTACTACGTCCCGTTGCATGGTTTTTGCACGAGTTATCCACAACATGAGCTAAGGAATGGAGCTTTTGGAAACGGCGAGCGAAAACCCGCTTGCCCGGTCACCTTCTATCGTGATTTGGACGCCAATCTGTTCGGCTACCGGACGCAGTTTCTTCCGGGTACGAGAGATCTGCATATCAAACGCTCTGCCAGGGCTAAGCCCCGCCATATGACATAAAACCTCGCGCGAAATAGGTCGGTTGTTGCGCAAGAGCGTGTCGAGGATCACATATTGCTTCGCAGAGAGTTCTAAACCACACCGCTTCGAACCTGACCAAATCGTGACTGTGTGGCGACGCCATTCGAGTCGAACACCATCTACCATGTACCGACGCATTGGAGTCATCCGCGAGACACGGTAGCGTAACTCCGGACCCGACCAAGGCGCGACGAGAACATCGTCACAAACATCCATGGAGAGCGCAGGTATTTGTGACTTGTCGCAGACGATTAGTGTTGGCGAGGCGTTCCGCGCAAGGGTGAGCTCGGGATATGCATCGAGCGTCGCAATTACGAGCTCAGGTACCGGTTTATCGAAAGCGGCCGGATCGGTGCCGAGCTGTTCGAGTAAACCGCGGTCTGCAGCGACCACGGCCCAGCGGCCGCGAAGTGCAAGACCAATTCTGGCAAAAAGCGAAGCCTCTGGGACCGTCACCCACACCGGCCCGCGTAAGGGCCGGCCCGAACTCGCCTCCGACATGCTCTACGATGTCTTGTCCTCTTGAAGCTTTTTCTTGAGCGCTTCGAGTTCCTCGTCTACCTCCTCGGTAGACTCTCCAGTGCCCGATGCTGACGCCTGACTCGACTGCTGCTGTGAAGCGGAGGAGGCTTGGGATGCGCCGCTCTTGTCCTCGATCGCAATCCGCTTCTTCAAGTCCTCGAGCATGGCATCGGTGTTGGAGCCGCCCTTTTCGAGTTGCGCAAACTGTTCCTCGAGCGTGTCGGAGCCGCTCATGTCTTCGATCTCGAGCATCGCATCGTTCTCTGCTTCGAGTTGATCCATCCGCTTGCTCATCTGCTCGAACGCTTCGAACGCCGAGGTGTCGCTCATGCCCCCAATTGTCTCGTTAATGTGCTTCTGGGCCTCTGCACGCTTTGCTCGGGCGACAAGGAGGTTCTTCTTGCGCTGCGCTTCTTCTATTTTGTTCTGCAAGCCGCGGAGCGCACCCTTGAGCTTCTCTACCGCCTCGTGCTGCTGCTCCCACTGCTCCTTGTACTGGGCAGCGGTCTTGTCGAACTCTTGCTTGCGAATCAACGCCTCTTTTGCCAAGTCGTCTTTGCCGGCGCGAACGGCCAGCATAGCTTTCCGTTCCCACTCCGCACCGCTTGCCAGGTTCTCTTTTACCTGCCGTTCGAGTTTCTTTTCGTCTGCGATCGCAGAGGCAACGCTTTTCTTGGACTCGATAAGCTGCTGATTCATGTCAACGATCAGCTGATTGAGCATTTTCTCAGGATTCTCGGCCTTGCTGATCATGTCGTTGATGTTGGACTTAACTACTCGCCGAAAGCGGTCAAAAATTCCCACCGTCTCCTCCTTAGGTGGCTTTGCGGTACTTCGCCAGCCGATTGTAGTGTTGTGCCAATGCGAGGCCAGTCGAGTCAAGCGATGCTCGGAACTCTTCTAGATCCATCGTTGCCAGCTCAAGCGTATCAATCAGGATAACCCCGTCATCGTCCAGAGCGTAGGCTCCATGCACCATCTCTGCGTTGAGCATGAGCAGTTCTCGAAAGAACGACTCAGTGTCCTCACTCGGAACGTGCATGACTTTGGCGCGCACGGTAACGAGGTCGTCCTCCACGTAGACGATGACGGATTGGAGTCCGTTCTCTTCCTGGGAGATGAGCCACATGTTCTGTTCGAGTTCTTCGTACTGTACGTCTAGGTTAATAAAGAAGCCTTCAAGCTTCTCTTTGGGTGTGCCCATGACACTCTCCTTGTGGTCTATGTAGGAGAGTATAACAATAATCGATCAGATTTTTGTCACTCGAATTAGCCGAGGAACACCTGTCCAGCGCTATCAATTGCAAGCACGGTCTTACACTCCGAACAGCGGAAGCGACCGGCTTTGAGAGCCTTGAGCTTCTTGCTACAGATCGGGCACTTGAAAATCTTGGGGAAGACGTCCGAACGCTCGGTAGTTCCACCCTTCGAGAAGAACTCGATCGCCTCGTCGAGATTGTCCTTGATAGTGAAGAACTGGGAGAATCCGAGAAGCTGGAAAACCTCGTACACCTTTGGCTGGATTTCCAAAAGAACGAGATCGCCTCCGCGGGGTCGTACAGACTTGAGAAAGGCTGTAAAGGACCCGATTCCCGTACTCGAGACGTAGCTAAGGCCCGCACAGTGGAATATGAGCCGAAGATAGCCGGCTTCGATCGCCCGGTTCACACGCTTCTGAAAGAAGTTGGAGTTATACGTGTCGATGTATCCGGTGAGATAGAGAACAAGCCCCCCGTCGACATTCTCGATCTTTTGCAGCTTGATCTTCAGGCTGTCGTCTTTCTCGTCGTCGAATCCAGCAACAATCTCGTTGTTCGCCATGGCGTCCTTTTCCTACGTAATAAACGGAGCGTTAGAATTGTTTGACCAGAGTATGAGATTCAAGGGCTCTTTGTCAAACCTCCATTTCCTTTATGGTAGCACGCTATCGCCCAAAATCCATCGGAATAATGGCGCCGTTTACGGGCTCAACATCGCCGGCCAAAAGAAACAGTGCCAATCGTGCGACCTCTGCTCGGCTGACCATGCGGCCCGTAGGCATTGCGGAAGAGAGTTCGGCAATCCGATCACGCCCGTAGTACTCGGTCTCGACGTAGCCGGGCGCGATCATATTACAGGTGATATTGTGCTGAGCGTTTTGAAGGGCGACCGATCTGGTGAGGGAGGCCAGGCCACTCTTAGCGGCAGCGTACGCGCCAATCGAGTGGAATCCGGACAACTCGTCCGATCGTGGCCCACCAAATAGCAGGATTCGACCAAAGGTGTTGGCACGCATCGATGGAAGCAGGTGGGAGACCATGAGCGATGGAAGCAGGAAGTTGAGCTCGATCAACATACGCCAGTCGTTCCGACCGGTTTGGTGCAACGGCGCCGTAATGAGTGGACCAAACGAGACAACGAGCACATCGACACTACCGACTCTCTGAAGAAGAGACAGGCCGTCGTCGGCAGACGTAAGAGACGCCAGGATAGTGGAGACTCGCACGCCTCGCTCGCGAGCGCGTTCCCCGACATCTTCAAGCTTTCCGTGATCGTGACCACCGTGAACAAAAAGATCGCAGCCCTCGCTTGCCAGGATGTCGGTGACAGCTGCCCCGATTCCACCCGATCCTCCTACGATCAGCGCCCTCTTTCCTCGCAACGAGTCGGTCATGCGGCCCAATATAGACCAACGTCGGGGTCGGCTGCTATAGTTTCGCCACGGAGGGACCCATGCGTAACATTTGGTGCATCATTTTGGTCGTATGCGCGCTCTCCGTGTCGGCACAGGCGCCGGAAGAGTTCTTCTCCCTCGTTGACTTCGAGGCTTCGGTCGTGACCATCTCGGAACGGGTGGCGGAGGGCCGCTTTGACCTAATCGACTCAGACCGATACTTCTTGCTGGAAGGCACGGTAGGCTCGGTGCAGGTCTTGAATCCCGAGCCGGCTTCCTACGAGGCTGTCGTTGAGCTTGTGAGCGGGTTGTGGCGCGACGTGACGCGTCTCGAAGAGCACCGTATCTATCTCTATGTCCAGGGGGAGGAGTTCGCCGGGCGGTTCGCCTCATTCTCTCGTGATGCGGGGCCAACGACGGTTCAGACAAATCAGGATATTCTGGCCGTTGGTCGTTTCATCGGAACTGCCGTCGGAGCAGACGGCGAAGAACTGGCGGTAATTCAGCTGGTCGCAGTGCGATAACTCATAAGTCAAACTGAACCGCGTCGGCTGATATGGTATGGCCGTGGGTGAGCAGTATAGATCGCCAGATCACGTTCTTGAGTTCGCGGATGTTTCCTGGCCAGTCGTGAGCAATGAGTCGATCGAGAGCAGCTCGCGTGAGCTTCGCGGCAGGACGGCGCTGTTCACTCTGACTCACGACCTCACAGAAGTAATCTGAGAGCGCCGGAATGTCCTCGCGTCGATCGCGAAGTGGCGGAACGATAAGCCGGGCAACGCTGAGCCGATAGTAGAGGTCTTCGCGAAAGCGCTTGCTTCCTTTCAGCCGCTGATTTGTTGCTGCGACCACGCGAGCATTGCTATGCCGCTCCTCCGTCTCTCCGAGACGAGAGAAGTTGCCGGTCTCGAGAACTCGTAGCAGCTTTGCCTGTGCCGCAGGAGTCAGCTCTCCGACCTC
Source organism: Spirochaetota bacterium (assembly GCA_048624115.1). Lineage (GTDB taxonomy): Bacteria > Spirochaetota > Spirochaetia > DSM-27196 > SLST01 > SLST01. The sequence goes on along the minus strand of JBMCTC010000003.1, from coordinate 11,287 downwards.
GTCAAGGAACAACGTCCCGTTTGTCGCATACTCGACGGCACCTCTTCGCGTCCTTGCGTCGGTATACGCTCCAGCCACGGTTCCAAACATCTCGGTCTCGAAGAGAGCATCCGGGACGGCGGAGCAGTTGATGCCCACGAAGCGCCCCTCGGCACATCGCGAGAGCCGATGAACCGCCCGAGCCACGAGCTCCTTCCCTACTCCGCTCTCCCCGAGAATCAATACCGGTGCTTTGGAACGCGCAAACCGCACAATTTGCGTTCGCAGTTGCGATGTCGCCCGGCCGGCTCCGACGATTTCAGGTATCAATCCTGCAGTTGATTCGTCGACAGCCATTGAGCGCGCCGAGAAAACTCGGTGAAAGACAGAGTGTATCTCGGCGATGCGGAGGGGTTTCTTGATCACGTCAATCGCGCCGCGCCGCACTGCATCCACTATGATTTGTGTAATCTCTTCACTTATGAGGCCGACAACGGCAGGCGCGGTCTCGCTATGCGCGATGAGAGAAATGATCTCGAACGCGTCACTGTCCGGAAGATGCAGGTTGAGAAAGACGAGGTCTGGCCGCTCTCGCCGAACGTAGTCGACCGCGAGCACGCCTTTCTCATATGGAAGCACCGTATGCTCTTCTCCGAGCCACGCTTGCAGCTCGACTTGAGTCAACTCATCGTTATCGATTACGACGATCTTTGCCACCCCAAAACTCCGGCAATCATCTTACGTTATGCATACCGAAATTGTCAACAAAACTCGTTAGCTTGAAGTGCAAAAGTGGCTCGAGGTAAGGTGCACCATGCTGCACGGCTCCCTGCTCAGCATACTCGTCTCACCGGCGAGCATTGCGAAGGCTCTCGCAAGAGGGATGGCGCTCGGTCTCGTCTTTTTGGCGGACGGATATCTCTACGTGCTACTCGCGCGCCACGTCGGCACCTACTTGCTGCTTGCGCTGGCCGCAGCCCTCACGCTAATCGAAACCCTCGCGATCTACCACAACATCCACTACGAGGTATCGTGCGCCCACGCCCGCATCCGCGAAGGACGATACCCGGTTGAGGCGTTTGAACGACTTCTCGTTCGGATTATTGTCGCACTTCTCTTTGTTGTTCCCGGCTTCGCCTCAGACGCGATCGCAGTACTGCTCTTGATGCCACCTCTGAGTTGGATTACAGGGTCTGTTGCCGAGCGTACGCATCGTCGGGAGTTGCAGCAAGTATACGAGCAAGTACGCTTACAATCGTGACCAAGACTCGCACTACTGCGGGCGAGAAAAGACCCGTTTCACGACGAGGACCACGAGAAACCAGATGTAGACGAAGATGCGAAACAACCGCCACGGACGCCTGAAAAGGTCAGGCAGGAAATCGAAACCGCGTTTGAAGGCCTTGCGGCTTCCGCGCTGCCGACGCTCAGCGAAGATCTGGAAAACGTCGGGACTCTGGAGATAGATCCCGGGGGAGAGTTGCGCTCGATGTCTCGCGATCCACATACGGGTCCCGGGCAGGCCTGGACCTACAAACAGGATATCGGGGTTGGCCTTCCGAATAGCGGTGATAATGTCGGCTTCGCGAGCTTTTGGGTAGTGACCGGCGTAGCGGCCAACGAGTTTGAGGCCAGGAAATGTCTGGCGCAGATTCTGTTCCGCCGTACGCAGGGCAGCAGGGGTCCCGCCAAGCAAGTAGATTGACCGGGATCTGTTCTCGAGTCCGCCGAGGAGACGAATAACAAAGTCGAAAGGCATATACCGCGGCGGCTTGTGCCGGTGCAACAAGCGAGCCGCCATGGGGATGCTCTTGGATACGGGGATGACTGTTCCGTGCTGTAGCATCGCTCGGTACTCGCGATTCCGCCGCGCACGCATGAAGTCCCACCATCGAAGAAGCACGATCTGCTCGACTTCGCCACCGGCTATCAACTGCTCTGCAAGGCTCTCTATCCTGTCGGGCTCGATCGAGTCGATTGGTACCCGCAAAGTCTCATATCGCTTTATGAATCCTGTTCTGTCGTCAGCCGCCACGCTACCTGCTCCAAGAGAAGTGTCTGAATTGCTGATGCCGCCACCACCGCTGCGAGTTCACTCCGAAGTACTCGCGGGCCGAGCCAGAGAGGCCGAATCCCGCGCTCTTGCAACCATTCTACCTCATTGTCGGCAAAGCCGCCCTCTGGCCCAACCCAAAGGGAGATCTCACTCGGGGCGTCGTTAAGATAGGCGTGCAGTGTCTCGTGCGCAAGAGGCACAGGATGAAGCAGGAGCGACAGTCCTTCCTCGCGGTCAAAATCAACTTCGTAGAGTCTCACGGGAGCCTCGACGGTGACGTGAGATGCTCCGCTCTGCTGTATGGCCTCGCGAGCGACGCGATTCCAACGAGCCGTTTTTGCCTCTGCCTTTTCGGTGGGGTCGGCGACCGAACGCTCGCTGATAACCGGAGTAATCGAGCGCACCCCGAGCTGAGTAAGGCTGCGTACCACCTCGTCGAACTTCCGCCCTTTCGGCACCGCCTGAAAAACTCGAATGGCTACGTTCTCGAGCGAAGCGACGAGACGGTCGAGCTGTCGAAGGGTTACGCCGGTTGAATCGACGGCCTCTACCTCGACCGTGTGCCGGTCGCCTGCCGCGTCCATAACCGTGAGCCGCGCTCCCGGCTGTACGCGCAAAACCCGCGCCAGGTAGTGGGAATCGCCACCAGTAAGCGAGTAACGCTGCCCGGCCGAAAGCGTCGCGGGCAGCAGCAGTTGCTTCATGGACTACGGTAACTCTCCGTCCTCGAGAAGCTCGACTGCGGTCTGCAGCACGACATCATGCTCGAGATCGTACACCTGCTGCACGTTGTTCTGCCGGTTCACCTCGTCGCTGATCGCAATCTCGATCCACCGGTCTGGAAGATCGAACTCACCGGACTGCAGCGAATCGACGAACTGTTCGATCTCTCGCTCGGTGGGGTCGAGATTCTCCTCTACCCAGTCGATAATACGCTCCGAGTTGAGCAGCTCCGCATAAATCTCCGACTCTTCGTCACTCAGTTGCGGAGGTATGACCTCGAGATCGGGGTCGACGCCAACTTTGTCGATAAATCGACCGCTTGGCAGATAGTAGCGCGACATGGTCAGCCTGAAGCCGCCGTCGGCGACGCGTCGAATCTGCTGAACCGAGCCCTTTCCAAACGTGGTCTCGCCGATTAAGTAGGCGCGATTGCGATCCTGAAGAGCGCCGGCAAGGATCTCGGCGGCAGACGCTGAGCCCTCATTGATCAAAACGGCGACGGGAGTGTCCTCGTCTACGATCGTCTCAGACTCAGCCGTGAAGCGGTCGTTCTCCATCGGAATCCTGCTGGCGGTTCCGACAATGGTTCCGCCTTCCAGAAAGAGGTCTGCAACGTCAATAACCGAGTCGAGTCTACCACCGGGGTTTGTGCGAACATCGACTATCATGGATCGATATTCGTTCGCCTCGAAGAACTCCACGGCTTCGGTCACAGCCGCAACAGTCTGCGGCGTGAATTGAATGATCCTCAGATATCCGATATCGCCGTCGATCATCGCGTAGCGAGCGGTGGGCACCTGTATGATCGCTCGCTCGAGTGTAACGTTGAACTCGGCTCGTTCTCCTCGGCGGACGCGAATGACGACTTTCGAACCCGGGGTACCACGAAGCATGTCGACAGCCTCGTCTATCGTTAACTCAGACGTCGAAGTGAACTCCTCTTCCTCAAAGCCGCGGACGCCGATGATCAAGTCTCCAGCGCGCATCCCGGCCCGAAACGCCGGCGTATCCTCAATCGGGGCGACAACTTCTACGTATCCGGAGCCCTCTTCCTCATTCTCAGGACGCTCCTTGGCAATGTACATGCCAACGCCGCCGAACTCTCCGGTCGTGGTATCTGTGAGGCCGCGGATCGCCGCCGCGTCGAGGTACATCGAGTACGGATCCTCGAGACTCTCAAAAAGACCCGAAAGCGCTCCCTCGAGGAGCACTTCGGGATCTATTTCCTCGACGTAGTTTTCTTGGACAAATCGAAACACGTTCTCGAAAACTTCGAGCGCCGCTTCCGTGTCGCTCTGCTCGGCAGAACGGCCTTGTGCGAAAGCGGGTGGCGCAAGAACGAGAATGAGGACAAGGCTCGCTAACGCGACGGTTACCGCGCTCCACACGACTCGCTCAGTTCGTCTATTCGTGGTCTGCTTCATTCAAAAACTCCATTATTGTGTCAGAGTATACTAACAGTGACGCGACGATTCTATTGACCGCTGCGGGAACCTCTCCGTACACTCCGCTGAATGGTCGCTCGCAGAATCGGTTTTCTACTCGCCGGTCTATGGACACTTGTTCGTTTTGTGACAGTCTACCTCTTGCTCGCTAGTTCGTTACCGCAGGGACCGCTCGTTCACGTCAATCTCCTCTGGTTCGCTAATGGTGGGCTGATCGCAACCGCCTTGTTTGCTGCGAGCGCGGCGCTGCCTGACGCGGCGCCGCGCTACCTTCCCCTCATGAGAATCGTAGCGCTTCTGTTTGTGCTCTCAGATGCGGCGGTCATCCTAAGTGGGAGCATCATGCCCCCCGATTCGGGCGTCACCGCTGCTCAAGGTACGTTTCTCATCAGCTTTGGAATCCTCGTTCTCGACCTTGCCATGCTGGCAGGGCTACTATCCCATCGATTCATGGACAAAAATGGAGAAAGAAGCGAAAATAAGGAGGATGAGAGTAGATCATTCCCGGAGCAGTAGATGACCGTTGTGCCCATCGCAAGTGGCAAAGGTGGCGTCGGTAAGTCGCTTGTTGCCGCGAACCTCGGCATCTTGCTCGCGAAAGCCGGGTACCACGTTACGCTTGCTGATCTCGACTTTGGCGGCTCGAACCTTCACCTCTTGCTCGGGGTCTCGGGCACGGCCGACGGCGTGGGTGCCTTTCTCAACGACTCGAACCGAGACTTCGCATCCGTCGTTCACAAAACGGATTACAAGAACCTGGCCTTTATTCCAGGTGATAACGAGATTCCGGGTCTCGCAAACCTGACTTCGGGGCAGAAACGCAAGCTCATATCGAGGCTGCGCGCACTCGAGGGTGACTTCCTTATCCTCGATCTGGGCGCAGGCACAAGCTTCAACGTAATGGACTTCTTCCTGCTCTCAGGAACGGGACTCGTCGTCACGACTCCAACGCCAACAGCGCTCGTAAACGCGTATCTGTGCATCAAGAACGCGCTTTTTCGGCTCCTCACGAGCACCATCAAACGTGGTACCCGAGCAGACGAAGTATTCAGAGAGCTCGCGAAGGACACAGGAAAGATGCAGCGAACCTTTCTGCCCGACATTGTCGCTCAGATCGCGGCGGTCGACCCGGAAACGGTAGACCGTTACCGAGACGCCGCGGCTCACTTCCGTCCCCGAATCGTCATGAACATGCTGGATGATCCGAAGGACGCGGAAAAGGTGGCGAAACTGCGCTCGAGCTGTCGCCACTACCTCGGCATCGACATCGAGCACTTTGGCATCTTGTATCGGGACGAATTTCAGAACGTCTCGTTGCAGTCGCGATTGCCAATCGTCCTTTACAAGCCGGGCAGCGTGCTCTCACAGGGCCTATCCCGAATCAGCGAAAAGATCGGCGAACTCGCCCGGTCGAACGACGCAGGCTTGGAATGGCTTGATCCAGACGAAAGCTATGTCGAGGCAGTCGCCGACGCGGAAAACGACTTCGAAATCAAAAGTGACTACGTGCATGAGCTGCTGCACTCCGGAACGCTCACAGAGGGAGACCTGCTCGAGACGGTGAAGAGTCAACAGCTTGAGATTAATCACCTGAGAAAGCAAAACGACCTGATGCGGACCAAATTAGTTCGCGCGAGCCGTCAAGGCTTTAAGATATAATGGAGAAGATGTAGTAATTATATCTTGTAGGCTACGATCGGAAGAAGATGGGAAAACAACTCCTAAAAGCACAGGGCACGATCTCATTCGCGATTGAAGACGGCGGATTGACCGCCACTGCTCAGTTTGTCCCCGACGGAAATAAGGAATGGGATGATGAGGCCTTCATACGCGCGATGCGCGGGGCGGGCATTGTCGAAGGATACACGCGCGACGAGGCGTTGCGCACCATTGCGCTTGCAGCAGAACGCGGCACCGTGGAACCGGTGCGCATAGCCCAAGGCACTCCTCCCACGACGCCCAAGGCAGAAACCGCGCGGTGGACAGGCATCACAGTACCGGACGATCTCGAACAGCAGGCAGAGCGCGTCACGAGCGAGGCGAAGCCTCCGGAGATCGTCCTCGAAACCAAGCAACGCATCAAAAAGCAAAAGACGGTGGTGAAGAAGTCAAAGCTCCCCTTTATGCCGGACAAGACGGAAACGGTCGACTACACCGAAGAAGAGATCCACCGCAAGCGAATCTACGTCGATCCGACCGTCGAACGGCGTGGATATGTCACCGAGGGCCAAAAGGTCGCCGACATCGAGCCAACCGACCCCGGTGAAGCAGGTCGATCGGTCACCGGAGACTTACTACCGCCCCGCTTACTCGCTGATCCGCTTTTCTACGCGGGTCCCGGCACTGAACGACGCAAGGGAGAGCTTGTCGCGGTCCACGACGGGTTCCTGCGCATCGGCGCAAACTGGGCCGACGTTATCGCATTCGAGACCCACGACTGGGAGGTCACCCTCTCCGACGACAATGCCACATGCTATCTCTCGTTTGACCCAGGTCACGCACACGCCGACCCGCCAACCGCAGCAGAGATTCAAGATCGAGCCGAGGAGCTCGGTTACCCGGTCGACCGGCTCTACGAGCCGGCGAAGATCGAAGAGATTGTAGCGCGCGCTGTTCGCGAGCGAAAACCGCTTACGAATGAGCCACTCACGGCGAGCAGGGACGCCTCTTTCGATATCTTTGTTTCCGACGACAAACTCCAGGCCGTACTAAACCTGCATAAGGCCACGGGCAAAGGCACGACACTCAACCTGAAAGAACTCGGCGCCGCAATCAAACGAAGCCGACTGGTAGAACTAAACTTTGACGCGATTAAGAAGGATATCTCGGCGTTTTTCGGAAGCACGGATACCGAACTGATCGGCTATGTGCTTGCAGAGGGTACCGCCGCGGAACCGGGGCCTGACCGGGGCGTGGAGTACAGCGTTCGGTTTCTGCCGCCCGACCGCGCGGCGGACGTCAAACGCGAGCTCGAGGAAAACGGATTGCCGCCTGAATGCGAGGCAGGCGCCGGAGCGTTCCCGCCCGTACTTATCGAGGACATCGCGCGAGTCGAGTACGATCAGCGAGTCCTTTCAATCGCTCCGGCGGTGGCAGGCAAACCGGGCCGAACGGTCTATGGCGAGCAGATAGCTGCGCCGGAACCGTCGGAGCCGCCAATAGGGATCTTCGAAAACCTCGCGCGTGAGGACAACATTGTCGTGGCGAAGCGAAGTGGGCTTCTCCATCGAGGCTGGAAGGAGCAAACGGTGCTCCTTCGGGTTGTGCCGCACGAAGACGCCCGAATCGACATCAATTTGTTCGAGAGCAAAATGGCCGCATCCATCACGCTGGTGCCCTCGCTCGGCTCAGGCGAGGCGTTGCCCTGGGATCGTGTTCAACAAGAAGTGGCGACTTACGGCATCAAGCGTGGGGTAAACGAGAAGCTTCTGCTTGCCGCATGGGAGCGAATGCGCGACGGAGTCGCGGTTCAACAACTCATTTTCGCACGAGGCAAGCATCCGACTGAGGTAGATGATGTCGGCATCGAGATGCTCGTGACCCTCGCCTCCGGAAAAGACGTCACGATCGCGAGTGACGGGCACGCCGACTTCAAGAACCAGGACCGCATTACGAGTGTCCGAGCGGGAACAGCGATTGCTCGTCTCCGGCCGGTAGCGTCGGAAGCCCAGGACGGGTGGAACATCTGTGGCGACACGATCGAGGCCGGCAGCCAGAGCGAACAAGATTTAGATGCCGGCAGCCATGTCCGTATCGAGCAACAGGACGATGGCACACAGGTCGTCGTGGCCGAGGTGGATGGCGAGCTCATCGTAGAAGGAACCCGCTTCGAAGTTCGGCAAGGACACGTCGTAGATGGCGATGTCGATCTGCACTCGGGCAACATTCGGTTCTCAGGATCGGTTACCGTCAAGGGCTCGGTTCGGACCGGTTTCTTCGTCATGTCCGCGGGTGACGTGCAGATTGCCGAAATGATAGAGGCGGCACTCGTTAGTGCCGAAGGCGATGTCATCGTGAATCAAGGCATAAAGGGTGCCGGCAAGGGCGTCATCCGGACGAAGGGCTCGATCGGTCTCACCTTTGCAGAGCAGGCGACGCTGCTCGCCGTCGGAAACGTTCAGGCTCGCGGAAGCCTCGTGCACTGTACTGTAAAGACAAACGGAAAGCTGCGGATCATCGGAGACAAGGGCCGTATTATCGGCGGCCGAATCCGATGCCGGGAGGGAGTTGAGACTTTCGACCTCGGATCCGAGCGCGAAGTGAAGACGATAGTAGAGTTTGGTCAGGACTACCTTGTTGCCGACAAAATAGAGAAAGAAGAGCGGGAGATTGAAAAGCTCAAGCAGGAAGTGACCAAAATCGACTTAGCAATGAAGGGGGCGGAGCGTTCAGGAAAGCAAAGCCTGGACGAACTACACGCACAGAAACTTCACTACCTGAAACTGCTTGAGAAGCGCGGTCTTCGGACGTTCACACTTCGAGAACGATTCGAGGAGCATCATGAATCGGAGCTCGTGATACGGGGAACGCTCTGGCCGGGAGTCGTCATTGAGACACATGGCAGAACACTCGAGATAACCTCGCCGAAGAAGAACGTGACGATGGTCTTTAATCCCAAGTCAGGACACATCGAGGAACGGTCAACCGAGGACCACAAGTAGATGCGCCTGTTCCTGGAGTTTCCAGCGTCGCTGACTCCCCAGATTGCTCCATGGCTGCCGATACGCTGGTACGGATTACTCTCTATTATCGCGATCGTGGTAACGATCGCACTCTTTCGCCACGAAGCGCGTCGGAGCCGTTTAACAGACGACCGTGACGAAGTTACGGTGTTCTTTACGTGGGTCGTCTCTGGACTACTCATCGGCGGTCGACTCTTCTACGTACTCGTGATCGGCACGGCGTCAGAGTATCTTACCGAACCATGGCGAATCGTCTGGCCGTTTGACGACGGGAGTTTCACCGGTCTGCAGGGCATGAGTTACCACGGAGGAGTGCTCGGCGCGGCGGTAGCAACCGCGCTCTTCTGCAAAACACGAAACAACCGTTTCTTCGCTTGGGCGGACGCCCTCGCCCTGAGTGCCCCGCTCGGATACGCGCTGGCGCGCATAGGGAACTTTGTCAACGGGGAACTCGTCGGCAGGGTAACCGCGGCGCCCTGGGCGGTCCTGTTTCCCGGCGCTCGTCGTGTTCCCATCGAAGAATCCTGGGCGCAGCACATCGCCGAGCAAGCCGGTATCGCCGTTCGTCCCGAAGAGGCACTCGTCAACCTGCCGCGACATCCATCTCAGCTCTACGGGGCCCTACTCGCTGGGCTTGTGGTGTGGCTCGTACTGTGGTTCGGCTTTCGCAAGCGACGGATGTTTCCAGGGGCGCTGACCGGGCTCTACCTCGCCGGGTACGGCGTGGCACGGCTTATCGTCGGATACTTCCAAGGCATTGAGAGCACCCGCTTTGCCTTGACCTTCGGAGCCCGAGCCGAGTCCCACCACATGGTCGGAGTGCTCACCTCGCTCTCAGGTGGCCAAATCGTCTCAGTTGGCATGACTGCAGTTGGCGTGTGCATCCTTGTGTTCGCTCGCCTCTATCGCCCAGAGCTACCCTACGTATCGACTTATACCGAATAGTAGTACTTGCTCTTTGTAACTCGTTGACGCGATGCGCGGATCTCGTCCCCATAACTGGAGAGGAGGCCTACAATCTTTTGCTTGAGAACAGAGAAGCCGAACTCCTGCTTGGCAATCGCGAAATTCCGATCGGTGAGCTCACGCGCTCGAGTTCGATCCTCGAGAAGTTGCTTCGTGGCCTCAAGCGCATCGTCGGGAATGTCGTAACGGTCGCGTATCTCGACATTCTGTAAGCCAGTCCCCTTGATGTCGGTCTTGTAGACCAGGTACGTGGTGGTAACAATCGGGACGCGCGCGGCGATCGCCTCGAGCAGCGCATTGCCAAAGCCTTCCCAAATCGGCAGATACGTCACCAGATCTGCATTCACCAGAACGTCGCGGTTCGTGAAAAGACGGCGACCATCACCGTCGGAGCCGCGTCTCGCAGCCACCCGATCGCTAATCAAGTAGAAGGGGATACTTTCTTGCTCAGCCAGAGAACGAATCGAGTCGATGTACGTGTCGTCCGGCTCGTCTCCTTGATAGAGCGAAATGACAAACCTCAATCGATCCCCGTACTCCGGATACTTGCGAGCAAACGCAGCGAGAAAACGGATCGAGTCTTCAATCCGCTTTCTCGGCACAATTCTCGTAGGTTGAATCACGAGCACATCGTGCTGCGAAAACCCGAGCTCCTCCCGAAGGGTTGCGTTGTAGTCGTCACACTCGACCGCGGCCTCGAAGTGCTCGCAGTTTGGTATTACAAACGGCGAGACTCGCTTCAGGGAGCTGAGAATGTGCGCCGCGTAAGAGCTGATCACGACGTGTTCGAGTCCCGGATCAACCGGTGGCATGATGCGATTGAGGAGATTGCGAATGCGTGTGTCACTAAACCGGCTGCGCTCCCACCAGAAATCGTGGTGATGGAAAATGGTCGCAACACGCATCTCCGTGGCGAGCTGATGGACAGCGATACCACCAAGAAGCGTCATTGGCATCGCGTTTGTGTTCTCCGCGATAAGCACATCGATGCTTCGCTCGCGAATGTACTCAAAAAGCTGATGAGCCACCTCGATGCCAAGCGCCTCCATGTGCTCAACCACCTCCTTGAGCTGCTGCGAACTGAGTTGTCTCGGTCGTTTCGCAAGGTACGGGAATACGAGCTGCTCAAACTCTCGCTGATCGGGACTATCAAACCGGATCTTCGGCAGTTCCAGCGTGCGCTCTTGAGGGACGTGCTCGAGGGGTGCGGTGAAGGTGCCGGCAATCGCGTACACTTCGTGGCCAAGTTCAGAGAGAATCTCAATCCACTTATCGACCTCGAGTGAGACGCCATCGACGTCTCCGAGTTTTCCGCTTATGAACGCTACTCGGAAGTGATCTGACATGAGCAGAAGATAGAATATCCCAGCACCTCGCGCAAACGCCAATAGACTGCCACGAACCCTGTGCCCAAGATTTACATAAGTGCATACTTG
>JBMCTC010000002.1:0-34201 GCA_048624115.1 Spirochaetota bacterium | reverse complement strand
AAGAACGCAGAAGCGATGGCGGCGGCGCCAACCGAGCCCAGCCAGCCGAAGAGGAAGCCGACGAGCGTCTTGTTTGGGCTTACCGGCAAGCTCACCCGCGGTCTCCACCGGGCTCCCTTTTCATACACTTTCACAAGCTTGAAGAGGCTGCCCGCGACGTATGCGAGTGTGTCATTCGCGAACGCGATTGCGAGAAAGAGCATGATGAGACCGGTGGCGTGCTCGAACTCGCTAATTCTTATGAAGTAGGTTAGGAAGAACCCGGGGTAAAGAAGCACGGTGACGTTGGCCGCCGTGTTCGAGAGCGTGTGGCCAAACTCTTCTTCCTTCTTTCGAAAGACCTGGGCCACGAGGACTAACGAGATCGCGACGTAAATCGCAATTTGAAGCGCAGCGTCGGAGGCAAGTCCGTTCAAAATCGCGAGCTGAACGGCCGGCAGCAGCGCCCCGAGCAGCGGGATAACCACGACGCTCGCCTGATATCCTGTCTCCTTTCTCGCAAAGAGCTCCGAGAGCTCTCGAGCTCCAAGGGCCGACACGACCACCGCAACCAGATTGATCAAGAGGTGGTTCTGAAAAGAGACAAACAGGATCATAGCCGCGATCACGGCAATCCCTACGAAAAATACGATGGTTCGGGCGACTATGTTGCGCACGCGATGGCTCCGAAACGGCGGTCCCTGCTCTGATAGTCCCTTATTGCCGAGGCCAGATCCTCTTTTGCGAAGTCGGGCCACAGTACGTCGGTAAATAACAGCTCGGCATAGGCGCACTGCCAGAGCAAGAAGTTTGAGAGTCGATGCTCCCCGCCGGTGCGAATGAGCAGATCGGGCTCGGGAACCGCGGGCTGATCGAGGTGGGCGGCGAGCGCCTCATGGGTGAGGGCGCTCCCACTGCGCCCGTTCTCGAGCCACCGATTCACCGATCGTACGATCTCGTCGCGCCCACCATAGTTGATGGCCAGGACCACCTGGATCCCGTCGTACTCCGCGGTGTCTTTCGTGACGGTTGCAATCTCCTCTTGGAGAGCAGTTGGAAGTCTCGTCAGGTCGCCGCTATGACGCACCCGCACGCGGTTCTCGCGGTAGAAGTCGTACTCCTTTCGCAGGTGCGACGAGATGAGTCCCATGAGAAACGAAACCTCTTCCTCGGTTCGTTTCCAGTTTTCGGTAGAAAAGGTGTAGAGCGAGAGATATCGGACACCGAGATCACGGGCAGCCTTGACCGTGCGCTTTGCAGCGACGAGCCCCTCGCGGTGGCCGCGATATCGGGGCTGATTCCGCGCTTCGGCCCATCGGCCATTGCCGTCCATGATTATGGCGATGTGACCAGGTACGCGAGTAGGATCTACCTGTGTCGTCCGGCCGTCCGACATTAGATTTCCATTATCTCCGCTTCTTTTTCCTCGAGCTTCTTGTTGATCTGCTCGACGTAGGTATCGGTCAGCTTCTGCACTTCATCCTCTGCACGCTTGAGCTCGTCTTCGCTCAGGTCGCCCGATCTCTCGGCACTCTTGAGCTCGTCGTTCGCGTCGCGCCGAACATTGCGCAGACTCACCCGACTCTGCTCGGCCATATTCTTGGCCATTTTGACGAACTCTTTCCGTCGCTCCTCTGTGAGCGGTGGAATGCTAATGCGAATCACCTTGCCGTCGTTCTGAGGATTCAGCGACAGCTCGGACTTCTGAATCGCCTTCTCGATATCGCCGATTATCGACTTGTCCCATGGTTGGATGACCACGAGCCGAGCCTCCGGAACTGAAATGGTCGCCACTTGGTTGAGCGGCGTCGGGTTTCCGTAGTACTCGACTCTGACTTTATCAAATAGAGCCGCTGACGCGCGTCCGGTCCTGAGGGTGTTAAACTCCTCATCGAGGGCGACAAGCGTCTTTTTCATTTTGCTCTCGGTTTCTTTGATAACGCTGTCCATCGTGGCCTCCTTGTGGCTACGCCTCTTCTCCGACCATGTAGCAGACGAAGTCAACTACCTCTACGGTACCTCCAACGCTCTTGCCAAGTGAAGTCGCGGTCTTCGCAACGCTTGTCTTCTCGTCGCGCACGAATCCCTGCTCGAGGAGGCTGACCTCCGACATGTGCTTATTGAGCTTGCCCTTTGCGATTCCAGCGGTCACGTTTTCCGGCTTGCCGAGCTGTTTCGCCTGAGCCATGAAGATCTCTTCTTGCTCGGCGACGTAATTCTTGTCTGCCAGTTCGGCAGAGAGAAAGGTTGGTCGGAACGCAGCCACGTGCAGCGCCACGTCGAACGCGAACGCATGCACCTCCGGTTTGCCCAAAATCTCAGGCTTATCGGCTTTTACTTTCACGAGGACGCCGATTTTTCCGCTGTCGCCGTGAATGTAATCCTTGACCAGTTCTCCTTCGCCAATGCTAATGAGCGCGCCGCGACGAATGGTCATGTTCTCCTTGATCGTCGTCATTGCCTCTTTGAGCTTGCCGTCGTATTCGGCGTTGTCGCTTGCCGAGCCGCTCTTCGCCATGTCTTCGACGATCTCCTTGCCCAGCTTTACGAAGTCGTCGTTGCGGGCGACGAAGTCGGTCTCACAAGCAAGCTCGAGGATCGCTGCGCGGTTGGCCTCGATGTGCGTGAACACACGCCCCTCGTTTGTTGCCCGCCCGCCTCGCTTTGCCGCAGCTGCGAGACCGAGCTCTTTGAGTATCTTCTCTGCCTTCTCGAAGTCGCCACCTGCCTCGGTGAGCGCCTTCTTGCAGTCCATCATTCCCGCTCCCGTCTTCTCGCGGAGCTTCTTGACGTCTTGTGCTTTGATATCCATGGTTCCTCCGAATCGTATAAACACGTTGTGACCATAATCGGTCAAAAATGCTACGGGACTATTTGTCCTCTTGGATCTCGTCCTCGTCGATGCCGGCCTCGTCTACCAGCTCATCCTCGACTTCCAGTTCGGGTTCTTTATCTTTGGTCTCTTCGGCGTCAGGCTGGTAATCTGAGTAGTCCTGATCGGTGTAGACGTTCTCCGAGTCTTCGGAGGATTTTTCGGTTTCAGTCTCTTCCTTCACGGCTGCTGCAAGCGGAACCGTCACGACCTCTTCGTCGCGAGGAGGAGCCTCTTCGCCCGATTCGCCCAATTCAACCGTCGGTTCGTCCTCGTCCTGGAGGCTCTCGATGACCTCGAGCCCAATCTCGTTGTCGGCCTCGATAACCGCATTTGCAACAATCTGCGTGAACAGCGTGATCGCCCGGATCGCATCGTCGTTGCCCGGGATCGGAAAGTCGATGCCTTCGGGGTTACAGTTTGTGTCTACGACCGCGACAATCGGAATACCCATCCGCTGCGCCTCCGCAACCGCAATCTGCTCTTTTCGCGTGTCAATGATAAAAATGATGCCCGGCAGTTCCTTCATCTCTTTGATACCGCCGAGGTTCTTCTCGAGCCGAGCACGCTCTTTGTTGATGCGTGCGACCTCTTTCTTCGTGAGGCTCTCGAAGGTGCCATCAATCTCCATCTTCTCAATCTTCTTGAGTCTGAGAAGTGATTTCTTGATCGTGGAGAAGTTGGTGAGCATACCGCCAAGCCAGCGGTTATTGACGTAAAACATGCCACAGCGTTCGGCTTCGGTCTGAACGGCCTGCTGCGCCTGCTTCTTGGTTCCTACAAAGAGGACCGATTTGTTGTTGACAACCGCTTTGCGCACGACTTCATACGCGTCCTTAATGCACACGATTGTCTTTTGTAGGTCGATGATGTGAATCCCGTTTCGTTCATCGTAGATGAACTTCTTCATGCGGGGATCCCATCGCTTGGTCTGGTGTCCAAAGTGCACACCGGACTCGAGCAAGTTCTTCATGGTCACTACTGCCATGATTCCTCCTATGCGCCTCTTGTGGCGCCCCATCGCTGTTTCTCGTTACTGTCAATCGGATTGATGTAACGGAAGATTTCGGCCTAAGGCCGTTGACCCATAAGGATAGAGTAAACGAGGTGCAGAGGCAACCCTACGACGTTGCTGTACGAGCCTCGGATCGAGCTGATAAAGCGGGCCGCCACGCCCTGGATTCGATACGCCCCGGCCACGTCTCGCCATTCTCCTCTGTCGAGGTACCAATCGATTTCGTCGCTGTTGATATCCGCAAAGGTCACAACCGTCTCGGCATGCGCCACTACCGGCTCGCGCTCTCCTGGAAACCTGACGGCGACACCTGTCATTACGGCGTGCTCGCCTCCCGATAGGAGTGAAAGCATGCTGCTCGCGTCCGCGCGATCGGTAGGCTTCTCGAGGATCCGGTCGCCTCGCGTGACAACCGTATCGGCGGCAAGCACCGGCAACAGAGCCACGCGCCGGTCTGCCTCTTCCTCGAGTCTGGCGCAGACCGCCTCGAGCTTTGCCTGGGCAAGCGCCCGAACGAGGTCGGCGGCTTGTTCTCGGCGGATCGCCTCTTCATCCACCTCGGCCGGAATCACAATCGGTTCGTACTCTATCTGGCGCAGAAGCTCAGCGCGGCGAGGGGAGGCGGAGGCCAGGATAATCGGATTCATCTACAGCCTCCGAAAGAGCAGCACCGCCGGAAGGATGCCGAGCAACGTGCCGGGGTTCAGCATGAACCAGAGTGCAACGACGTGCACATCGAATCCGATCGGGCCTACGGCCAGGTCGAGGGTACGGCCGGCAAGTGCAATGATCCGTTCCACGAGCTCCCACGCGAGCGTCCCCACGGCAAGCGAGGCCACCAGAATTCGGGTGAACACCGGGAGTGTTTTCGAAGAAAGCTTCATGGCAGCGGATTCTCAAGCCTGAGCTCTGCCCTGTCAAGCTTGACATCGATATTGCGGATCGCTAGAGTCTGTTCATCGGGCGCGTAGCTCAGCTGGATAGAGCGCTGCCCTCCGGAGGCAGAGGTCGTGGGTTCGAATCCCGCCGCGCTCAACACCGATATTAGACCCTATCTCATCCGCAGAAGCTTCTTGAGCCTTGGCAACTCTTCTCGCACGGCGGCCGCTCCCGCCTCGATGAGCTCTTCGCGCCGCTTCAGATCGTGAAAGCTGAACTCAGCGAGCTTGGGGAGCGCAACCACGACGTTCCGACGCGAGTGGGCAAGTTTCTCTCGATTACGAGAAATCGCGGCAAACGACGCCAGGATCACGTGAAAGACGTTTTCGGGAAAGCGCGGTGTTGCAAGATCCGAGTTCAGGTCTACCGCGAGGACAATCTTTGCCCCCATATCCTGACAGGTGTAAATGGGCACCTCTTCGAGAATTCCGCCATCGACCAAGACCCGATCTCCGTCGATCATCGGTTCGAAAATGCCGGGCACGCTACAGCTCGCGCGCACGGCCGGCGCAACGGGTCCGGTTCGCAACTGAACCTTTTTCCCGGTCATGATATCCACGGCTACGGCACAGAACGGCACGTCGAGCTCTTCGAAGGTCAGGCTGTCGAGCAGCTCGTTCAGGCGTTGCTGAAGCTTCTCGGCCTTGACCAGGCCCATCTTGGGAAAAACCGGCTGAACGATATCGCGCCAGTCGGTGCTACGGACTACCTCCGCTATTGTCTCCCAGCGGTAGCCTCCGGCGTAGAGGGCTCCCACGATGCTGCCGGCACTGGTTCCACAGATGAAATCCGGTTCGAGCCCCTCCTCTTCGAGTACTCGCAGTACGCCGATGTGGGCAACGCCCCGGGCGGCGCCACCTCCGAGGGCGAGGCCAAAGCCGGCTCGTCTCTGGCTCATTGTTGCGATTCCTCCCAGTAGGGGTGTGCAGTGAAGTGCGAAAACAGCGCCATTTCACTCGTTCGGTCAATCTCGTGACCCGCATGATACTCGGGTGCGCGCTCGAGTAGCCCTTTCGAGGTGTTCACGGTGACTCGAGCATCTGCCCAGCTCACCCGGTCAATGAGCTTCGGAATAAAGAGCACTTCGTGACGTTTGAGCCATCCTCCGGTGTTGATCACGAGATAACGAATCGCCCAGGTGTCGGACTCCATGAGAAAGTTGTCGATATGACCGACTTCTCCGTCGGTAGCCGTCACTCGGTATCCACGCACCTCACGTGCACTTCGCAGATGACTGTCCCACTTCGCTCCGTACTTCTTGTCTTGATGAGTCGCCTCCTCATCGGTCTCATCCGGCTCGACCCCCGGCTGCTCGTAGCGCCCCCACAGCGCTACGCCGCCCCAGTACGGCGGGAAGTTGTAGTAGAGGTGATACTCGGCCTCTTGCTGCCGGCTGATCGGTCGATCGGTGTCTATGTCGGGGCTATTGCGCACCTGTTCCTTACTTAGTGCGACGCAAATCGCACCCCCTGAACGGTCGAGCTTTGTAACCGCATTTGGCGAGATCAATACTTTCTTGCCAAAGAGCCAGCTTCCGGTGGCAACAACCAGATAGCGGACGACCCACTGATGGTCATCCACATAGACGTCGGCAACGTGCCCGATCTCGCCGTCTTCGGCCGAAATCCTCAATCCCTCGAGATCCTTCAAGTGAACAAACATCGGATCCTCCTGATCAATTGAAGCAGGAGGCTTTCCCCGCGTCAAGAATAGTTTAGTAGACTTTGGTCATGATTTCTCAAGCTTCTCGCGCACGCAAGCTCGACATCATTGCATTCTTCGGTGCGCTCTGCCTCTTTTTCTCGACGATTGAGTATCTGTTCCCGAAGCCGGTTCCATTCTTCCGCCTTGGCCTGGCAAACATCCCCGTGCTCATTAGTCTCGGCCTCTTTTCGCCCGGGTATGTCCTGCTCTTGGTAACGCTCAAGGTCGTGGGCCAGGGGCTCGTGAACGGCACGCTCGCGAGCTATGTGTTTCTGTTCTCTGCCGCGGGAAGCCTCACGAGCGCCCTGGTGATGCTGCTCGCCTACCACGCCGGGAGGCGTTGGATATCGCTGATTGGCGTGAGTGTGTTCGGGGCATTGGCGAGCAACGCCGTCCAGATTACCCTCTCGGTCCTGTTTATCTTTGGCGAGAGCTCGTGGGTCATCGCCCCGGTTTTCCTCGGGCTTGGCGTGGCGAGCGGTTTCGTTGTCGGGCTCTTTGCCGAGCGCTTCTACACTCGCTCGGCGTGGATAACCGGTCTCCGAGAGCAGTTGCATGGCGCGTAGAAAGAAGCGACCAAACCGCCTCGCGCGCCACATCGCCCCGCGCCCACTCTTTCTCGCGGGAGCAGTTCTGATTGTGGCGTTTCTCTTCCAGGCCTCCCTGACCGTCCGTATCGCCCAAGTGCTGCTATTTGCGGTCTTTGCCATGCTCGCTGGTAAGCGAATTCGTTGGGGCTACTTCGCGATCATGGTTAGCTCGATCACCATCTTTAATCTTCTCACTCCGGTGGGCCAGGTCTTGTTCGAGATTGGTCCCTGGCCGGTAACCCGCGGAGCGCTCGAACAAGGCCTGCTCAAGGGCTTCGCGATCGTTGGTCTTGTGTTTATCTCGCTCTCGGCGGTACGCCCGGACCTCAAACTGCCCGGAACCTTCGGCGGCATGATCGCTCGTCTTTTCTTTTACTTTGAGCATATTCTCGATGCCAAGAAACGCGTGCGGGCTGCCGCTCTCGTAGAGAGCCTCGACGGTATTCTGCTCGAAATGTATCCGCTTGATCGCGAGCAGGCGGAGACCGACGGTCCGCCCGAACAGAGCGCTCCCACAGCTACGCGCACTGATCTGCTCGGCACGATTGGTCTGATCGTCGTGGTTACCGCGAACATTGTGCTTGCGGTGATCTTCTAACCTGCCCTACAATCGCCCGTGGAGGTTCCATGGACACTCACGCACGCGCGCGTTTCTCATCTATCTTACAGGAGATACGAGAGGCGGGGCTCTATAAGACCGAGCGAATCATCGAGACGCCGCAGGATTCGACGATCGGTGTGGCAGACGGGAAGAACGTCATCAACTTCTGCGCGAACAACTACCTCGGCCTCTCCAACCATCCGAGCGTCATCGAGGCGGCGCGCAAGAGCCTCGACGAATGGGGTTTTGGCCTCTCGTCCGTTCGATTTATCTGTGGGACCCAAGAGATCCATAAGGAGCTCGAGAGGCGTCTCGCCTCGTTCTTGGGAACGGAAGACGCGATTCTTTATGCCTCCTGTTTCGACGCAAACGGTGGTCTCTTTGAGACGCTGTTGGGCCCTGAAGACGCGATCATCAGCGACAGCTTGAACCACGCGAGCATCATCGACGGTGTGCGCCTCTGCAAGGCCAAGCGCTACGTCTTCAAGAACTGCGATATGGCCGATTTGGAGCAGCGGCTCGAAGAGGCTTCCGAAGCCGATGTGAAGCTCATCGCGACGGATGGGGTTTTCTCGATGGACGGAACCATTGCAAACCTTCCCGGTATCTGTGATCTCGCCGAGAAACACGGGGCACTTGTCATGTTTGACGACTGCCACGCGGTGGGCTTTCTCGGGGCAAAGGGTAGGGGGACCCACGAGTATCACGATGTGGTCGACCGCGTCGACATCATTACCGGGACCCTTGGTAAGGCGCTCGGCGGAGCCACCGGCGGCTACACCGCCGCGAACGCAGAGGTCGTGGATCTGCTGCGACAGCGGTCGCGCCCCTACCTTTTTAGCAACAGCGTCGCGCCGAGCATTGTGGCCGCGTCGATAGCCGTGCTCGACCTTCTCGAATCAAGCAGCGAGCTTCGCGATCGGCTCGAAGAGAACACTCGCTACTTCCGCAACGAAGTCGCAAAGATCGGCCTGTCGATTCCCGGGGGCTCCCATCCGATCGTGCCGATTATGCTTGGTGAGGCAAAGCTGGCCCACGAGATGGCCGACCTCCTGCTCGCGCGCGGCGTGTATGTGATCGGCTTCTCGTATCCCGTGGTCCCGAAGGGTAGCGCGCGTATACGAATGCAGGTGAGCGCTGCGCACACGCGCGAAGAGCTCGACTATACGCTCGAACAGCTTACTGCGGTTGCGAAGGAGCTCGGCCATGGTGCGTGAGAAGAGGCGAGCGCTCGTCGCGGTGTTCTTTACCTACGTGGCCGCATTCGTTGTCGGCGCGGCAGTCGTTCTCTGGCTGCGTGACCGCTCACCCGTCGAGCGCGCGCTCTGGGCAGACGCGGCGGCCACGCTCTTTGTATTTGTTGCGAGTCGGCTGTCCGGCAACTCGAGCATGTACGATCCGTACTGGAGTCTCGCGCCGCCTGTGATCGTGCTCTTTTGGATTGCAGCCTACCGAGGCGGAATCGGCGCGGCGTTCGAGGGAAGCTCGACGGGTGCCGTGCTCTGGCTCTCGTTGCTGCTTCTCGCCTTCGTCGTGTGGAGCGTGCGTCTGACGGCGAACTGGGTACGGCGTTGGCACGGATTCGGCGACGAGGATTGGCGATACGGCATGCTCAAAGGGCAGTTTGGCCGCGCGGAAATCGTGATCGACTTTATCGGAGTTCACTTTTTCCCGACGCTTATCGTCTTCGTTGGGCTCGTGCCGGTTGCCTTTGCACTTCAGAGAACCGCATCAATGGCCGACCCGTTTTCGATGCTTACGCTCGTCGCAGGCGGGCTGCTGCTCACAGCTGCGATTGGTCTCGAATGGGTGGCCGACAATCAGCTCGCCGCGTTTCGAAGTGACCCCTCAACCGGGGGCAAGATCTTGCGAACTGGAATCTGGGGCGTTGTTCGCCATCCAAACTACATTGGCGAGATGCTCTTTTGGTGGGGCGTTTGGGCGCTCTCGTACGCGGCCGGCGTGGAACTCTGGACCCTCGTCGGACCTGTGGCGATGACGGCGATGTTCCTGGGTATCTCGATCCCCATGATGAACCGCCGTCTCGCGAGTAGAGAAATCGACGCCGCCGAGGCCGAACGTAACGGCGACGCTTCAGTATACTAACCGTATGGACTACACGATCAGCGGCATTCAGCAGCTCGGCGTCGGCGTTCGCGACGTCTCTTCGGCTTGGGCGTGGTACCGGATCGCATTTGGACTCGACGTCCCGGTTTTTCAAGACGAGGCGGAGGCGCCGCTTATGACACGCTACACCGGCAGTGCAGTCCATAAACGGAACGCTGTCCTCGCGCTCAACTTGAGCGGAGGCTCGGGCTTTGAGATCTGGCAGTTCACCAGCCGGACGCCGGTGGCCCCGAAAGAGCCACCGGTTCTCGGCGATACCGGGATCTTTGCCGGCGTGCTCAAGACAAGCGATATCCGCCTCGCTCATGCGAAGCTGACCGAGGCGGGGGCGGCCATTCTCGTTCCGCCCACCGAAGCCCCTGACGGGGATGAGCGTATCTTTGCCCTCGACCCGCAGGGTAATCTCTTTTGCATTATGGAAGCCGCCGATTGGTTTGGAAAACCTGCCGCCGTGGGAGGCGTCGCAGGTGCGATCATCGGCAGCTCGGACATCGACGCCGCGTTGCCGCTCTATCAGAAGATTCTCGGGTATGACGCGGTGGTCTACGATGTGACCGGCTCGCACGCCGATTTTGCCGACTTGCCAAAGGGGGGAGCGGAGTTCCGCCGCGTCCTCCTCACGCATTCGCAGCCACGCCGAGGTCCTTTTGCAGAGCTCATGGGAACCAGCACAATCGAATTAGTGCAACTCACCAGCGGGAAGGGCAAGAAGATCTTCGCCGATCGCTATTGGGGCGATCTCGGCTTTATTCACCTCTGTTTTGATGTTCAGGGTATGGACGCGCTCGCAGCGGCGTGCGCCTCGATGGGGCGGGCTTTTACCGTTGATAGCGCAAACACCTTTGACATGGGAAGCGCCGGTGGTCGCTTTAGCTACATAGAGGACCACGACGGTACGCTGATCGAGTTCGTAGAGACTCACAAGGTGCCGCTTATGAAGTCGCTCGGCCTGAGTTTGGACCTTACCAAGCGTGATCCGAAGAAGTCGTTACCTCGATGGATGATCAAACTCCTCGGTCTCGGGCGAGTTCGAAGGTAGGACTCGCCCCCCCGGCTTTGCTACGAGTCGAGGTGTTTCACGTTCACGTACGATTGCGCAGTCGCTGCACGCACGTGGAGACCGCACTCCTTGTGCTCCGGTGATTCCCACCACCAACGACCCGCACGCGGATCCTCGCCCGGCTTGACTGCTCGGGTGCACGGCGCGCAGCCAATTGAGGGAAATCCCTCGTCGTGAAGAGGATGATAGGGCACGTCGTGCTCCCGCACGTACTGCCATACCTCATCCTCCGACCAGTCGGCGAGCGGATTCACCTTGAGCATTTCCCGGTCGGCATCCCATTCGAGTCGCGAAATCTCACCTCGCGTAACCGCTTGCTCGCGTCTCATTCCGGTGACCCATGCACTACACCCGGCGAGCGCTCTGTTGAGTGGATCCACCTTTCGGATACCACAGCAACGCTTGCGTAACTCGACGCTGTCCCGGAAGAGATTCACGCCGTGCGCGCGCACCATCTCCTCGACGGCAGGGCCGTCGGGAAAGACAACCTCGAATGAAACACCCATCGCACGCGTTCGTGCCATGAGATCGTAGCTCTCTGGAAAGAGCCTCCCCGTGTCGAGGGTAAGCACCGTAATCGGCAAGGCTCGCTCCGCAATTATGTGGGTGAGAACCTGATCCTCGGCGCCGAGGCTCGAGGCGAGCTTCACGGTTCCCGGCGCGATTCGATCGCAGAGGAACGCGAGGAGATCGCCGGTATCGAGTCCCTCGCTCGCTTGATCGAGGCGGGCGAGGTCGCTTCGTTTGCGCGGCTCTCGCTGCACGCTATGCCCCAAAAACCTTATCGACTTTGACCTTGTCCTCTCCCGTGATCGACGTGTCGAGGTTCACCTCGTCTCGCATTTTTCTGAAGACCTCGATCGTCTGTGCGACGTCCTCCGGCTCGTGGTCGGCGGTTGGAATCATTCGATACATCAGCAGGCCCAACGGAATGACAGGGTAGGTGATTGCCGTCACGAAGATACCGTTCTTGCGCAGGTAGCCGACGGTGCGAACGCCAACCGCTTCCACGGTCTCTTCGCGGACGGGCACAAAGACCGAACAGATTGGTGATTCGCCCGGACCGACAAAGAAGCCGAGCTCTCGAAGCCCCTCCTTGAGCAGGTTGCTGTTTGCCCACATTTTCTCGCGGTTGGCGTCTGCGTTCCGAACGAGGTCGAGCGTCGTGCGCAAGCTCTGGACGTACACCATTGGAAGACTCTTTGCAAAGACCTGTGTCCGGGCGTTATAGGCGATCCAATCGATTACCTCTCGCTTCGATGCCGAGAAGCCGCCGATCGAGGCGAACGACTTGGCGAAGGTGCCAAAGTAGACGTCGATATCGTCCTGGACTCCGAGGTGGTCGGCGGTACCGCGGCCCTGTTCGCCCATTACGCCCCAACCGTGCGCGTCATCCACAAAGACGCGCGCATCGTACTGGCGTGCCAGTCGTGCCACATCGGGGAGGATGGCGAGGTCGCCGGTCATGCCGTAGACGCCCTCGGTAAGGATCAATACGCCACCCTTGCGCTTGCGGTTGACCGCTTTCAGGACGGTTTCGAGGCTATCGGCGTTGTTGTGCTTGAATACGCGAAGCTGACCGCGAGAGAGGAACGCCCCGTCCACGATACATGCGTGGGCGAGCTTGTCCATCACGATGACATCGTCCGGCCCCACGAGAGACTGGATCGTGCCCAACACGCCGAGGTAGCCGTAGTTAAAGAGAAACGCGGCCTCTTTCTGGGTGAACGAGGCAAGCGCGTCTTCGAACTCGAGGTGATAGGGCGTGTTTCCCGTCATCATCCTCGAACCCATCGGCGAGCTTACCCCAAACTCTTGCACCGCCTCGAGTGCCGATTTCTGCACCTCGGGGTGTCCTGCAAGCCCGAGGTAGTTATTCACGCTCCACATTACCGTCTGCATTCCGTCGAACTCCATTCGACGGCCCGGTTTTGGTGGGAGAATCGGTCGGGTGAAGTAGTGATCGTCTTGGGCTCTCATGAGACCAAAGTAGCCGCCGTCGCTGCGGCACTTCTCGAAGAGATCGCGTGACTCAGTTACAACTGCTGTCTGATCCATATACTGCTCCTTGCTGATATCAAAAGAGTTCACGGGCGATTTTTGCCACGTCCTCCGGATGGAAGTTTTCTCGATGAACCACTGCATCCGGAACGACGAGGCGAATATCCTCACTCCTGTGTATGCCCTTGTAGCCGCCGCCGGTCACGTTGAGCATCACGATTTCATCTTCCTTTATTAATCCAGTTCTGGCCCTACGCATAAGATCTGCAACCGCCACTGCCGCCGCGGGTGCGATGTCCGCACCCTCGAGTCTCCGAAAGATTCGCGCGGCGCGGGCGGCTGCAACGTTCCCCACGGCAGCGGTGGTACCATGCGTCTCGTACAATGCATCGTAGAGCCCACCGGTCAGAGCGTACGGCGGGTTCCGGTTTGCCAAAACCTTCGCACTTATGCGTCGAATCAATCGACGGGCGCTTGCCTCGGGCATGCTTGGAATCTCGCGCGATTGCTTCTTCCAGGCAAGATGAATCGGCGTAAAGGGCAGATTTTGGCTCACGTGGAGTCTCATCGTACGGTCACCGTAGTCGCCGGCTTCGAGTAGCCTCAGATTGGCTTCCCATGCAGCAATGGCACCGGTACCGCTGCCTACCGCCTGAAAGTAGTGGTGAGGAATCTCGCCGATCTCTTCAACCGCAGAGAGAACCGTCGTGCCCATACCGTCCCGACGTGCGACGTTCTTCGCGCCGCCCTCCGCGGCAAAACCGGGAAGCGACGCAAAAATGCCCGAGAGCTCAATCGCGTCGGAGTAGTCCGAATCGCCTCCGGCGGCAACCACCCTCACGTTTGCTCCGACCGGGCCCACGCTCCAGATGTTGGGCAGATTACGCTCGGGCACAACTACGAGGAGCGGTATGTTGTTCTCCGAGCACACCCGGATAAACGCGCGTGCCGTGTTCCCAGCCGAGGCGACGACAAGCGTCTTGTCGTAATTCGCCGGCATTCGTCCGCAGACACTAAACGCCTCGCACTCCTTGAACGTCCCTGTTCGCATCAGTGCATTCCGCTCGGGCCAGTAGCCGGAAAACGTAATAAAGAGGTTCTTGAGTCCGACTCGCTCGGCGAGCCCCTCGCTCCGGTATGTTGTCGGAGCGCTCGAGCCTTCGAGCGTTCGACGAATCGGGAGCCAATCGGCAAAGCGGTAAATGCCGGCGTCGGCAGTGCCCGGTTTGAACTCTCTCTTATTGTATGTTGCCCGCAGAAACGCGGGAACCTGCGCCGCAGGATTACTCAACGGGAGCAGCTCGTCGGTCAACACCGCTCCCGTGCTCAGACACTTCAGACTGTAGTGCATGGCACCCCCTCACTATGGACCCTTCAGTCAATACGGGCTGAAGATCGCTCCGGTTTTCCTCAGAGCCCGTTTTATCTTCTCGATCGATGATTCACGGGAATCCCCTTCGAGCACGAGGTGATTCACGATTCCCTTTGCTTGTCGTTCTCCGACTTGGACAATGAGCATAGACTCCGGGTTTACCGGCACGCGTAGCACGTCGATGTCCGCGGCGGTGAGCTTGATGCCCGATACAATGAGCATGATTCCTGCGTCCAAAAAGAGGTGCGCGACCTCGGCTAAGCGTCGAACGTGCTCCTCGCGTATCATCGGCACCTCTTGCAGGTCCGCACTTACGCCGTGTTCGACGTTCTCTGCGCCAAGGCAGTAGACGAGCTTGCCCTCGTTGAAGAGCCGTTGCTCGAGCTGATGGGCAAGCGAGGTCGTCTCAGCCGGATTGTCACCGTGGAGCACGATCAATCTACTCTTCTGGCCGTATCGCTCGGCACGCTCCGGCGGCTGGATGAGACTGCGCTGCCATGCAAAGTTGCGAAGGCGCACGTTCTCGCGAATCCACTCATCCTCGTCGGTTGCCGACCCCTGGATAATGCCTCCACCGCAGATGTCGTAGTTGCTGACAATGACAAAGCGTCCGGTTGCCGGTAGCACATTCGCCTCGTCAAAGGCGATATCGCCGTCGAATCGAAGCTCCACCTCCGCGACGTCGTGACGCTCCACGCTCCGTTTGCGTTTGCTCGGTTTGAGATTTGAGGCGCTCAAGACACGAATCACACGGTGAAGGCGAACGCTGTGCGCCATCGTTCCGAGCTTGAAGGTGTACTCGACGCCCTCGGTCATCTCCTCGCGACCAAGCCAAAAGATGTTCGCCTTGAGACGGCTACTCACGGTCGGCGGCGGGTCGCTACCGCGTGTTGCAAGTTCGCCACGCGTGACGTAGATCTGATCTTCGAGGCAAAACCCGGTGGCATGTGGTGCGGTGATCGTCTCCGGCGCCACGGCTGAGAACGCTTCGAAGCTTCGTATGCGGCTGCGCTTACCCGAGGGGTAGAAGACCACCTCCTCGCCGACCGAGAATGTGCCGCCGGCAATGCTTCCTGCAATGATTCGTCGCGTGTCCCCGTAGGCGGTAAACTTGTAAACACCCTGAACCGGCATTCGGGCCGGCAGCTGATCGCTCGGGATCGTTCCGGGAAAGCTGTCGAGCTGCTCGAGCACGGTTTTTCCCTCGTACCAAGGCGTCCGCGGGCTACGGGCGGCGATATTGTCACCGGCGATGCCGCTGACCGGAATAAAGGTCGTGTTCTCCGCTGGGACCGAGATGCTCCTCAGAAAGCGGCGGTAACGCCTGACAATGCGCCGGAAGATCCGCTGGTCATAGTCAATCAGGTCCATCTTGTTGACAATCACTGAAAAGTGCTTGATGCCAAGCATTGCCAACAGGTATCCGTGTCGACGGCTGTTCTCCTGAATGCCCTCGGCGGCGTCGATTACGAGGAATCCGGCATCTGCTCGGCTCGCACCGGTGACCATGTTCTTCAGGAACTCGACGTGGCCCGGCGCATCGATGAGAATGTAGTCGCGGCGGTGGGAAGAGAAGAAGACGCGTGCCGAGTCTATCGTAATGCCTTGCGACTGCTCCTCCTTGAGGGCGTCAATCAGGAAGGCGTACTCGAACGGCTTCGAGTTTCGCTCGCACTGCGCGCGCACCGCATCGAGTTTTCCCTCTGGAAGCGAGCCGGTATCGTGGAGCATACGCCCAACAATTGTACTTTTTCCGTGATCGACGTGACCAACAACGACAAGTTGCAGGGTGGGCCGATCTTCGCTCATGGGGCCACTGGGCTCTCTGTCGGCCGCCAACCGAGGATAGGCTGATGTGTTCCCGCCTTTCGTCGTGGTGCTCGGGTTCATTACATGTATCCTGATTTGCGCAAGGTCTCGAGACCGCCGTCTTCCGCGTCCTGGGCGCGGCCGCTGCGTTCGGCGATGTTCTTGAGATTGCCCGATTTGAGCTCGGCAATAATGTCCGCCGGGTTCTTCGCCGTGCTCTCTATGGGAAAGGTGCAGGGCTGGCAGCCAAGTGATCGATAGCGGGTGCCGTTGCCCCGGTCGTAGTAGAGGTCGACGGTTGGTATTGACTCGGCGTTGATGTACTCCCAGATGTTGAGCTCGGTCCAGTCGAGCAGCGGGTGAATCCGAACATGGGTGCCGGGGGCGAACTCCGTCTTATAGTGGTTCCAGAACTCCGGCGGTTGATCGGCGATTTCCCAATCGTTTGTCCCGGTCCGAGGCGAGAAGTAACGCTCCTTGCTCCGAGAACCCTCTTCGTCGGCCCGGACGCCTGCAATAACTCCGGAAAACACCTGTCCGCTGGTCTCCGGCACGTAGCCGTTCTTGGCTTGGTCAAAGATCTTTCTCGGGCCCGTCGCGTTGAGGGTTCGCTCAAGGGTCTGACTCTTCAGTGCCTTACAGCACTCCAGGCGAGTCTTCTTGCCCTCCGGATACGTTTGCTTGGTTCGAAGCGAATCCTCGTCCTGACCGACAATCATGGTCAAGCCCCACTCGCTGGTGAGCCGGTCGCGGTAACGGATCATTTCCGGGATCTTGTACCCGGTGTCGATGTGAATGAGAGGGAAGGGCACGTGACCAAAAAACGCTTTGCGGGCCAACCAGAGCAAGACGGTAGAGTCCTTGCCGATTGACCAGAGCATCGCGAGGTCACGAAAATTCGCATACGCCTCGCGAAGGACGTAGACGCTCTTGTTTTCGAGCAGCGTTAGGTGGTCCATGAATATGAGGAACGATACACAAGCTTTACAGTTTCGTCAGCGTTTTCAGTCGGTCACCGACCGAATTTCATCAAAAATTCACCTAAATGGGCGATATCGACCCTTTTCAACCGTTCTGCTCCGCCCGAAGGTCGTTCAATATCTCCTTAATCCGGTCTCGATGGCGCGGATCCGCCTCTATTCTGCCCCATCCGAGTTGGGACTGAAAGATTCCGTCGTATGCCGAATCGTGATAGCTGCGAAGGAAGTGCGGTATCTCCTCTTCCTCGAGGAGAGAGGAGAGCAGCCTTGCTTCTATTTCGTTGTTGAGAATGATCTCGTCTCCGTCTCGTTTTCCCACACTGCATGCTACCGTGTTCACGGTTGTGGAGCAACCGCCGTCGCGGTGGTATATTCGAGCCGGGGGTCAAGGGCAGTTATGAAGAAGCTTTGTGCTGTTTGCGGTGTGCTCGTGGCGCTCGGTGTCGCGCTGTCGGCTCAACAAGTGACGTTCGAGGTCGTCAATCAGACCGGCGTGACACTTGTGTTTCTCTACGTATCTCCCGAGGATGCGACGTCCTGGGGACTTGACCGGCTCGGTGATTCGGTGCTCGCGCCGGGCGGAAGCATCACCCTGACGCTGCGCGGTGCTGCCGCCTATGATCTGCGAGCGATTGATGAGAATGAGCAAGAGATTGTTGTGTGGGGCTGGCGGCCGACTGCAGACCAACGACTGACGCTGCGCCCAGATTCCGCTGGAACGGGTGCAGCCGCGCTCGCCTCTGTTGGCTGGCTCGACATCGTCAACGACACGAACTACGAGATCGCCGAGATTTACGTCGTTCCGCGAGGTCGTTCAACGGACGCCGCCGAAAGTCTTCTCGAGGATGCACGGCTTCGAGTCGCCGAACGTTACCGATTGCGCGTTGCTGCCGACGAACTCTCGTCGCTCATCGTAGACGTGGTCCTTGTGGACGTTGACGGAGATCGGTATGTCCGCAAAGGAGTGGACCTGGAGACGGCAACTGAGCTGCGCTTCACCCTCTCAGACATAGACTTGTAGTAACCCGTCCTGCCACTACACCGCAATTCTAATTGCGCCAATAACTCAATATATTACTCCATTGACAGAATTCCCTATTCAGGCTATTTTGTTGCATTACAAATAGTAGTGGAGGGAGAAGATGGAGCTATTGCTTTGGATCGTCCTTCCGCTCGTTGGTGTAATTCTAGGTTGGCTAATTCGGTGGATATACGCCAGGTTCCAATTAACCGCTTCGGAGCAAATGGCCGAGCGGCTGAAAAAAGATGCTGTTAAGGAAGCAGAGGCACTCAAGAAGGAGCTTATTCTTGAGACAAAAGACGAACTTCTTAAGGAGCGGAATCAGCAGGAGAAAGCGTTTCGCGAGGAACGTGCAGACCTGCAACGGTTTGAGAAACGGCTACTCCAGAAGGAAGAGAACCTAGAGCAGAAGCTAGCGAGCGTTGAAAGACAACAAGGGACGTTTGCCGAACGCGAACGTTTAATAGAGCAGCAAGAAGCGGAACTCGCAGAGAATCAGGCGCGATGGCGTGAGGAGCTCGAGCGCATCTCGAGCCTGACTGCAGAAGAGGCAAAACGCCAGCTCATCGAGTCGCTCGAAAATGAAGCTCGACGCGATGCCCAGGGCATCATCAACAAGATCGAACAAGAGGCAACGGTAACGGCAGACCGTCGTGGCAGAGAGATTCTCGTTTCGACCATCCAACGAATGGCGAGCGAGGTCAATGCCGAGGTTACCGTTGCATCGGTGAGCCTGCCGAACGACGAGATGAAGGGCCGCATAATCGGCCGTGAGGGTCGAAACATTCGAACGCTCGAGACGCTCACCGGCGTGGATATCATTATCGATGACACGCCGGAGGCGGTTGTGGTCTCGTGTTTTGACCCGGTGCGGAAAGAAATTGCCCGACGGAGCTTGGAAAAGCTCATCACCGACGGACGCATTCATCCGACGCGAATTGAAGAGGTTGTTCAAAAGACGACTCAAGAGGTCTCGCAGTCGATTTACGAAGAGGGCGAGAAGGTTCTCTTTGAGCTCGGGCTGCATCAGATGAAGCCCGAGGGGGTACGAGGACTCGGTCGGCTGCAGTATCGAACGAGCTACGGGCAGAACGTTCTGCAGCACAGCAAGGAAGTCGCAATTCTCGCCGGAATGCTTGCCGCCGAGCTCGGTGCCGATGTAATCATCGCCAAACGCGGTGGACTCTTGCACGATGTCGGAAAAGGCATCGAGAGTGACGGAGACACGAGTCACGTCGAACTCGGAGTCGAACTCGTAAAGCGGATCGATGAGGATCCGGGTGTCGTGAACTGTATTGCGGCACACCATGGAGACGTTCCTCACAGCTGCGTGGAGTCGGTAATTGTGCAGATTGCAGACGCGCTCAGCGCGTCGCGACCCGGTGCTCGGCGTGAGACGCTCGACAACTACATCAAGCGGCTTGAGAATCTCGAAAAGATTGCTGAAGACTTCGAAGGCGTTGAAAAGGCGTACGCAATCCAGGCGGGGCGCGAGCTTCGCATCATGGTCAACCACGAGAAGGTGAGCGACGACGGCGCGAAAGAGATCGCGAAGGAAATTGCAAAGCGAATTGAATCGCAACTGCGATATCCGGGCCGAATCAAAGTCACCATGATCCGAGAGACTCGAATTGTGGAGTACGCGCGGTAGTGGCTGCCGAGATGGCACGAGAGATTACCGTCCTGATCCTGGGAGACGTGATTGGTCAGTCAGGGTCACGGGCGGTATTTGCTCATCTGAAGCAAATAATAAAGAGCACGAGGGCCGATTTTGTCGTCGTGAACGGTGAGAACGCGAGTGACGGATTTGGGATTACGCCCGAGCTGTTGGCGTCGTTCTTCGAGGCCGGCGCGAATGTTGTGACCACGGGAAACCACATTTGGCAGCAACGAGAGGTCCTTCGAACCCTCGACGATGAGCCGCGGGTTCTGCGTCCGGCGAACTATCCGCCCGGGGCGCATGGGCACGGTCTCTACCTCGGGCAGGTGGGGGATACGCCTGTCGCGGTGCTGAATCTGCAGGGCAGAACTCGCATGGCGCCAATCGACTGTCCGTTTCGGAAGGCCAAAGACCTACTTGCCTCGCTCTCGGGAAAGGCGCAGATCATTCTCGTAGACTTCCACGCGGAGGCCACCGAAGAGAAGGAGGCGTTTGCGCTCTACCTCGATGGTCAAGTAACCGCTGTCGTTGGAACTCACACACACGTGCCGACAAATGACGCGAGAGTTCTTCCGAAAGGCACCGCGTTTCAGACCGACCTCGGCTCGTGCGGGCCGCGAAATGCCGTGATTGGCTTTGACCCAGAAACGAGTGTCCGTCGCGCGCTGACTCAGTTGCCACTACGAAACGAGGTCAGCGAGAATGCGGCAACCTTAAACGGCGTGATGGTAACGGCACGTCCCGACGGCACGGCAACCTCTATTGAGCGCTACTCGTTCCAATCACTTTTCTAGCGCCATGGCATCGAAACGCTTGCTCGACGAACTGGTCGCGCGTTTCCCCGGTTTTACCCGAGAACAGCTACACGCTCGCATCCTCTGTGGAGAGATTTACGTAGACAACGCGAGTATCCGAGACCCCAGACTTCCGGTAGCCCCCGGCTCCAAAGTTGAGCTACGCGAGGCGAGATTTGTTGGACGTGGGGGAGAGAAGCTCGACTTTGCGCTCGACTACTTCGGTGTCGATGCTTCAGACCGAGTCTGGCTCGACGCCGGAGCGAGCACCGGCGGGTTTACCGATTGCCTGCTCCAACGTGGAGCGTCGTACGTACACGCCGTCGACGTTGGAACCAATCAGCTCGCGTACTCGCTGCGTCGCGACTCCCGCGTCCACGTGATGGAACGCACGAACCTGCTTGCCGTGGACCGACTCGAACCACCCGCCCACGCCGCAGTCGCCGATCTTAGCTTTCGATCGATATCCGGTGCTGCCGAACATCTGCTCTCGCTCACCGAGAGCGGCACCGCCCTCATATTGGTCAAGCCACAATTCGAGTGGGCAAACCCGCCCGCCGAGTTCTCCGGCACCGTCCCCGATGCGCAAGCCGAGGTGATTTTGCAGCAAACGCTCGATCTGCTTCGTGACGGTGGTATCGAAGTGCTCGGTACCTGTGAGAGTCCCATACGTGGGCGAAAGGGCAATCGCGAGTTTTTTGCGCGCATCTGTCGCGCCTAACGTGGGGCAGGCCGCGCCTCCGGTATCAGCGACATGCGGTATTAGCTAAAAGCGTCTCTGCCGAGTGGCTCGCCTACAAAGATACCGTCGCCACCGAGGTAGTCGAGTTGCTCTCCCTCGATCAGGAACTGGACGCGTTGTACGGTTGGAAACTCGGTCGAGCTGTAGATGATTTGCATGAGTTGACCGACCGTTCCCTCGGCGCCGAGGTTGTTGAAGCGAAACTCCTGGTTGAAGTTGAGGTACGCCACGCCGTCGCGGACTGCAGCCGACAGAAGGCGCGAGCCTTGCGGTATCAGGTTCAACAGTCCGTTCTCGAGCTCTGAAGACGACGGACCGGCGAGCAGTTCGTTGATTGTCTCGGTGAGCGGGCTGCTCGCGTAGTAGACAGGGCGCACGACTTTTTGGGGATAGGTTCTGCCATTGTCAGCAACTTTGATGAAGTAAAGGTTGGCAGAGAGCCGGTTCGGTCGAGTCGGGTCGGGCGAGGGCTCGCGCTGCTGCGGGCGAATCTCGGGTCGTGTTGGCGTCACGCGTGTTGCAGGCGTTTCCGGAGTTGGTTCGGGTTCGGGCTCGGTGACCCGCGGCTGTGGGGCTTCGGGGTCGTTCGTCTCCGGCGCTGCCGGCGTGTCCTCGGTCGTTTCGACTGGGGCAGGCTCGCGAGCCGGCGGTTCCGGATCACTGTCAAAGAGAACGAGGGGCTCACTGTCCGGCTCCTCGTTGGTCGAATCCTCGCCGGCCGGCTCGTCGTTGGTGCTCACCCGGTCACGGATCACATCGACTATTCCCGTATTCTCCACGACCTGCTCGATATTGCTTCGATTTGCGAGAAAGATCACGATTACGAGCAAGATAAAGGCGATCCAAAAGAGGAATCCGATGGATGCCCTTCGCTTCTTGTCCGACTGTCCCATACAAAGAGTATCGGCAGAGAGAGAAATCACTTCGCCGCTACTTTTGCATGTTTGACAGCATTTTTTTAGTAGGCTTATGATGGCACAGCATGAAAAAACTGACCGGTATCTCGGCCTCTCCTGGAATCGCTATTGGTAAAGTGTATTTCCACTCGCACAACACCCCAGCCGTGCCACGGTACGTCATCGATTCGGACAAAATCGACCAGGAACTTGAGCGCTTCCATCGGGCTGTCGAGGCAACCGAGCAGGAGCTTCTCGCAATTCGCGACTCCAACGACGAGGGCGTCGACGAAAGCCATCGTGCGATTCTCGATTCGCACGTACTCATGGTCAAGGACGTTGAGATTCACGAGCAGGTCGAAAGTGGAATCAGACGCACGCACCACAATGCCGAGTGGGTGATGTACGAGACAATCCAGCAACTGCTCGCTCGCCTTCGAAACTCCGAGGACGATGCCTTGCGAGAGCGCAGCTCCGATCTCTACGACGCCGGCGGGCGGGTGCTGAGCAATCTGCTTGCCTGGGAGCGAAAATCGCTCTCCGAACTCGACGCCGAGGTAATCGTAGTCGGTCCCGACCTCTTGCCTTCCGACGCGATCGCGATGAACAAGCGCATGGTCAAAGGCATCGCGATTGACGCCGGTGGGCGAACCTCGCACAGTGCAATTCTTGCTCGAAGCTTTGATATTCCAAGCGTCTTTGGTCTGGCCCGGATCTCGCGGTACGTCGAACAGGACGAGGTCATTATCGTAGATGGTAACCACGGCGTGGTTATTCTCCATCCCGACCCCGAGACGCTCGAGCACTATCGGGCGTTGAGCCAGGAGTGGCAGAAACACGCGGTACAACTCATGCAACTGCACGATCTGCCCGCGGAGACCAAGGACGGAAAGGTCATTCAGCTCAAGGCAAACATTGAGGTCCCCGAGGAGGTCGAGGGTGTACAGACGCACGGCGCCGACGGCATCGGCCTCTATCGGTCCGAATTCCTCTTTATGACGAGCGACGTGTTGCCCGACGAGGAGAAGCAGTATCGTGCCTATCGATCGGTGCTCGAGGCGCTCCCCGGTCAGCCGGTGACAATTCGAACGCTCGATATCGGCGGCGACAAGATGGCGCCCCAGCTGCCCGACGTCCCGGAGAGTAACCCGATCTTGGGCTGGCGTGCGATTCGCTACTGCCTCTCGAATACCGACCTTTTTCGGACGCAGTTGCGCGCCCTGCTTCGTAGTAGCGTCCACGGCAAGCTTCGCATAATGTTTCCGATGATCTCAGGCCTTGAAGAGTTGCAGGAGGCCCAGGAATTGCTCGATCAGGTTGGTAAGGAGCTTGCCGACGAGGGCTATGAGATCGCATCCGACGTTCCGGTGGGGATTATGGTCGAGGTACCGTCTGCGGCGATGGTCACCGACATCCTTGCGAAGAGAAGTCACTTCTTCTCGGTCGGCACGAACGATTTGATTCAGTACACTATAGCGGTTGACCGGGGGAACCAGCGGATTGCGTATCTCTACGAGCCGTTTCACCCCGGTGTCCTCCGGCTCCTCCGTATTATCGTGGAAAACGGTCACGCGCACGGGATTCCCGTGGCAATGTGTGGAGAGATGGCGGGGGATCCCATTGCGACGGTGTTGCTCATCGGGCTCGGGTTTGACGAGCTGAGCATGAGCTCGGGAAGTATTCCCGAAGTGAAGCGCATCATTCGCTCACTCTCGGTCCGCGAGGCCGAAGAGGTGGTAGCCGAGGCAATGGAGATGAAATCGTTCAAAGAGGTTGATCGCTTCTTGCGTCACCTCGTAGGAGAACGCTTTGGAGTCACAACCGCATGAAGCCTCTACCTCCGGTCGTCTTCCGCGAGTTGCAATAGTCGGCCGGCCGAATGTCGGCAAATCCACGCTCTTTAACCGCCTGCTCGGCAGGCGTCGAGCAATCACCGACGCCACGCCCGGGGTGACGCGCGACCCGGTCGAGGTAAAGGCCGAACTCGGCGGCAGGAGTGTCTTGCTCGTCGATACCGGCGGCTATACAACCGAGCGCGACGAGCTTGCCGAGCTCATTTCGGCGCGAGCGATCGCGGTGCTCTCGGCGAGCGATCTCATTGTGCTGCTACTCGACGCTACCGACGTTACGGCGCTCGATCTCGAGTTCATGGAGCGCTTGCGTCCGTTCAACGAAAGAATGATGCTCGTGGTGAACAAGATCGACACCGAAGCGCGCGAGAACCTGGTCTGGGACTTCTACGAGTACGGGATCACTCCGGTCATCGGAATCTCGAGCGCCCATGGGCGAGGAATCGAAGAGCTCGTAGATCACATTCTCGTGGCGCTTCCGAGCGAGTCGGAGTACGTTCAGGCCCCGGACGAGAGCGATCCCGGTGAAATCAGAATCGCGGTGCTTGGGCAGCCAAACACCGGTAAATCGACCCTCGTCAATCGCCTCACCGGCTCGATGAGCTCGATGGTCTCTCCGGTGCCCGGCACTACGCGCGACGTGATCGAGGGCAGGTTCGAGGCGAACGGAGTAAACTTCTACGTCCTCGATACGGCCGGTATCCGCCGCAAAAAGAAGGTATCGGAGAACATCGAGTACTACTCGGTTACCAGAGCGATCGATACGATCGAGCAGGCAGACGTGGTCGTCTTGCTCGTGGACGCGGAGAAGGGCTTGAGCGAGCAAGACAAAAAGATCGCCGCCCTCGTGGTCGACCGGGGCAGGGGACTCATACTCGGACTCAACAAGTGGGACCTCTTACCCGACGTCGCGAATCAGTTCGAGGCGGTAGAGGACCGCATTCGCTACATGTTCCCGATCATCTCGTTTGCGCCGCTCCTGCCGCTCTCTGCCGAGAAAGGCACGGGAATCCCGTCTCTTCTCAAAGAGATCCAGAACGTGCGGAGTCAACTGCTCCACCGCGTCGAGACGGGAACACTCAATCGCCACCTCGCAGACTGGGTCGAGCGCACGCCGCCGCCGGTGCACGGTCACCGGGGCAGGCCGAAGTTCCGCTACATGACCCAGACGAATCGCCTCCCGGTGACCTTTGTAGCCTTCGTGAAGCACAAAAAGGCGATTCCCGAGAGCTACGTCGGCTACCTGAAGAATCAGATCCGAAATGACTTCGGAATGACAAAGATCCCCTTCCGACTGGAGTTGCGAGAACGGTAATGGAGCGCTTTAGCATCGGGCAGGTCTGCGCCGCACTCGACGTAAAGGCTCACGTCGTCCGTTATTGGGAGCAGGAGATCGGTATCTTGAGTCCGAGCAAGGACTTAAATGGCAGGCGGACCTACAACCGCAGCGATGTGCAGCTTTTGGCCCGGATCAAACATCTCGTGCAAGAGAAGAGGTACACCGTAAAGGGCGCTGCCGAGCAGATATTGCTCGAACGCTCCGATTCCCATGCGGATACCCGCGCGAGCATCCACGAGGTCCGAGGTGAGCTCTTGGACATGCTCGGCAAAATTCGGGGCGGGAGCTCGCACGATTCTTCCGAAAATCAGGGTAGTGAGTAGTCGAAGAGTCGACGTAAAATCTGTTCTGAATCGTGCGGGCCTAGCGATGGCGCTGCTGCTCCTTGGGAGCTTCTCGCTCGCTGCGACGGAGCTCTTTTCCCAGCTTCCTCCCGACACCTCCGACGTTCGGCGCCAGGTTCGTGATATCGCGTTTGCGAGTCTAGACCTCTTGTGGAAGGCAGACGCCGTGGTTCATCGCAGCCGTAACAGCGGCGAGCGAGCGCGCTTCTCGGTCGAATCAAATCGCGATTACATGTATGCGCTTGTTGCTCCAGAACGCAACGGGGCATACCCGGTTGACACCGCCGGTACCTACGTTCTGCGGCGTGACCGGCGCAACGGCTCGGTAAGCCAGATCAAGATCTTTCTGCGAAGTCATCCAGGCTTCTTTGCTCGCGTACGCCCGGTTTCGGGCGAGTCCTCCGAGATGAGCGTGGTGCTCGCCGGCGTAGAAATCCACCGACGAGTGCCGGTGCCGCTCGCGATCGAGCGGGTCTTTGAGTTGCCACTCGACGAGCTCTTTTCTGTCACCTCCCGTCAGGTGGATTGGGCGCGATTCTACCCTGAGACGTCTGATCGCCGTCATCAGATTACCCGGCTCGTTACCGAGCGGGCTCGAGCAAGTCTTCACACGCTGCCGGACGCAGAAGATGGGGCTATGAACGAGCGTGGCGAACTCGTGCGGATTGAGACGCTCGCCTTGGCGGATCAAGAACCTGGTTTCAACTGCTCCGGCTTTGCAAAGTGGATCGTCGATGGATTGTATGGCGGTCGCTATGGCTCCTTCTTGCCGATCGAGCCGCTCAAGGAAAAGCATCTCGAGTACCGTGGGAACGAGCAGACGCGACGATACGAAGAGCTTCGTGATCCTTTTTTTGGCCTCGACTGGACGCGCAATCTCGCGGTGGCCGTGCGCCACGAGCCCGGGCGCGCGTGGGAGGGGAGTCCCGAGCAGGCCGATGTTCGCTCGGTTCGCTACGTCGATTACCTCGAGGATTTCGGCTACCCGGTGAGCCACCTGCCCTTGGTGCTCTTCGAGCTTGCCGCGCTCGAGCCGGGTCACGCGTACCTTGCCTCGTTTAGCCGAGATTTCGGCTCGAATCCGACACTGCAGCAACACGTTCACGTTGCCGTTCTATTTCCGTACTTTGACAGTGCAGGACGGTTCCGGACGGTAGTCATGGAACGCAATGTAGAGACCAGCTTGGCGTCGGTTGATCGTCGATATCGTGACGCGTTTGTTCATCTGGTTCGCGTAGAGCTTTCCGAGTCGTTTGCGCCGCCAGTCATCCATTATTGAAGATTCAAATCCATCGAGATAGCTTTTGTGATCATGAAAAAAAGTGTGCTTGCCCTGCTGCTCCTATTGAGCAGTGTGGCATTCGCCCAGCAAGCAGACCAAACATTATTCCGCGAGGCGGAGACGCGATTTGCAGTCGCTGATTTTGATCTAGCCCTCGCGCTCTACGAGGAACTCGTAACCGAGTTCCCGGGTAGCCGCTTTGTGCCCGACGCCCAGTTTCGTATCGGGCAATCGCTCTATCGGACCGGTCAGTTGGACCGGGCAAGCACGCAGTTCGATCGAGTGGCGAGACGCTTCCGCTCTACTCGATTTCTCCCACTCGTTGATTTTTGGCGCGGTGTGATCCGCTACGAGCTCGGAGCGTTTGATGAGGCGATCGACCTCCTCGAGGAGTTTCTTTCCTCGCGGGAAGCGGGTAGCGAAGCGGCTCGAGATGCGTCGCTGTATCTCGCACGAAGCTATCTCGGCTCGGGTGATACCGATCAGGCCCGAACCGTCCTTGCCGCGCTTGTCGAAGACGCACCACCTGAGACTCTGCCCGAGGCGGTGGTGCTTCTCATGAGCATTCTTGCTCGGCAGCAGCGAACCGAAGAGCTGCTCGAGCTACGATCCCGCATTGAACTCGAAACGTTTCCGGACTCCTGGGCGTCTTTTGTCGTCGCATACGAGGCAGAGGCCTACTACCTCGAAGGCTCGTACGATCAAGCAACGACGCTCTTCGCCGAGGTTGCCGGCGGCCCTCCCGAGCTTGCCACGCTTGCATTTCAGCGGCTCTTTCTGCTCGCCGGGCGAGGTGTGATTGAAGATGATCCCGAACAGATCGTGCGCCGGGCAGAGCGCGAGCTCGCAGGTCGTACCGACGTACTCAAGCAGTTCTGGCTCCGTGTTGCCATTGACCGGGTCGCAGAGGGCGAGTACCAGCAAGCCGAGCAGTACCTCGTGAGAATCTGGGAACTGCGCGAATCGCTCTTGATTGATCCGGTGGTCGCGCTCTATCTCGCGCGCGCTCGGGAGGAGCAGGGCGATCTTGCGGCGGCGATTGGCGTCCTGCGTGAGTATCTCTCGAGCTATCCAAATCGTGAGACGCGCAGAGACGAGATTCTGCTCAGTCTCGGTAATCTTCTGCTTCGTGAGGGAGCAGAGCAAGAGGCTCTCGCCGCCCTCGAAGAGGCTGCCGAGATCGCTCGGCAGCGCGATGGCGCAACTACCGGTGCCGGAGCCACGGCGCGCACTCTCGAGGCGCAAATATCGTATCAGATCGCACTGGCGCTTGAGCGGGCGGAACGCTACGATGAGGCGCTCTCCACGATCGATGCCGCTATCGCGTCGGGAAACGCTACCGAGTACCGAAGCCGACTGCTTCGACTCAAGAGTAGGGTGCTCCGTCGGCTCGGACGTACAAACGAGGCGTTAGCGACACTCTCGCGATACATTCCAGAGGCTCCGGCCGACGCGGCTGCGGCTCTTGAGTACATGAACCTGCTCTTCGAGCAGCGAGAGTATCGACGCGTCGTCAATGAAGCGCCGATCGTGATCGAAGCACTCGAGGAGCAGGGAGAGTTGACAGATGAACGAGAGGCTCAGTTCCGTTACTTGGAAGGTTTGAGTCATCTCCACCTCGAGGCGTACCGTGATGCTCGCGGGGAGCTATCATCGACCGTTTCGCTTCTCGAGGCGGCGAACGCGGAAAACGCCACGCTTGGCGCCTACGCTGCCTATTACCAGGCATGGGCGAGCTATCGACTCGGTGAGTACCAACGCGCCGTCAATGAGTTCGAGGCCTACATGCTCCGCTATGAGGATCACGTCCTGATTGAACGCGCCGCGTACCTCGCTGCTTGGAGCGCCTTTCAGCAGAACGATTACGAGCGCAGCCTCGAGTTTCTCTCTCGCATTTCCGGCGCGTCGGGCGACGGGCCGTTGCAGGCAGAGGCGGAGTTCCTCTCGGGACGCGTGCTCGCCGCGTCGGGCGCGGATCAGCAAGCCGCGACGGTTTTTTCTCGAATCGCCTCGAGCCGGCCCGATTCGGAGTTCGCCGACGACGCCTTGTTCGAATACGCCGAGGCGCTTGGCAGGCTCGACAGGCCCGATCAAGCTGCATCGGCCTACCAAGACGTCGCATCGCGTTATCCCGGATCTCCACTTTCAGAGCTCGCTCTCTTTCGTCGCGGCGAGCTCCTATTCGGAGCCGGGCGCTACGAGGCGTCGCGCGACGCATTCCTCGACTACCGCAGCCGTTTTCCAGCCGGCTCGCAGGCCGACGGCTCCCTCTACTGGGGAGCGCTCTCGAGTCTTGAGCTTGGCGAAGCTGCCGCCGCCTTGCTCCTGCTCGATCAAGTCGTCTCGCGATTCCCCGACAGTCCGTTTCGTTCCGACGCGATGGCACGATCGGCGCAGCTTCTCGTAGATCGAGGCCAGTATCGCGAGGCGCTCTCGCGTTTTACTCATTTGCGCTCCACCTATCCTGAAACGGCGCGTGCGATCAACGCCGATCGAGAGATCGACGAACTCGTCCTTCTGCTCGACGGCATCGGAGAGGTTGAGGCGGAGCTCCTGGTCACGATCGATGAGAGCGAGCGTGGTTCCCCGCAGCGGGGGCGCGCGATCGTCGAGCTCGGCCGCCTCGCGGTGTACGACCAGATTTCCATCCAGACTCGCATGAGTCGTGTTGTCTCGCTTCTCTCAGAGGCGGGAGCCTCCCCGCGATCTGAGATTGCGCAAGAGGCGCTCTTTTTGATTGGTGAGTATCACCGCCTCGAAGAGTCGGACCAAGAGGCAGCGGAGGCGTATCTCGAAGCTGCTACCGCCGGGGGTGCAGCAGGTGAGCTGACTGCCCGAGCGATCTTCGCTGCCGCCGAGGCGTACACGCGGCTCGGGCGCCGTTCAGAGGTCGAGGCACTTGTTGGGCAACTCGAACAGGAATTCCCAGAGAGCCCCTTTACCTCTCAGGCTCGCACGCTGCTTCGTGGAGGCCGACAATGATCAAGCGCCCCGTTTTGGCTATCGTTGCGCTCTTTCTCGCACTCGTTGCTTCCGTGCCCGTCGTGGTGGCTCAGACGCCGGACGGCACCCCGGCCCGCGGTGCAGGCCAGACGGGCCCGGGACAACCTGAAGAGACCGAGATCGTGGTTCCGGAGCTTGCGCTCGAAATCGAAGAAGACGCCGTGACCGAACTGCAGATTGAACTTCCGAGCGTAGAGGAGCTGGAAATCAGCTCTCTCTCGCTTCCAATGCCGGAACTCGGAGAACTCGAGATCGATGAAGACGCCTTCCTCATCGACCTGCCCTCACCGGAAGTTCGAGACTCCGATGGGCAGAGCATCTACTCAAACGGCCGGCTCGGAGCCGGGACGTCGAATCATATTGTCGGCGAGGTTACCGTCTTCAAGATCGGGGCGCCGCCCGAATTTCGACTCGAGTTCGGCTACGAGGGGCTCGATGGGTTCCAGGGCCGTAATCCAGGCACCGGCTATTTTACAACTAAGAATCGCATTTCCGGCGGCGTTGACGCGCGAGGTGACCAGCTATCACTCGAGGCAGAGGCCGGCTACGATGAACTCGAGCGTGGTCTGCAAGGTCAGAGTGAGTTCTTTAGCGCGGAACTGAGGTCGTTTGCCGGAAACGCAGCGTTGCGGTATCGACCTGAACCGGTGTTCGAGTTGCTCGGCTCACTTCAGGGGAGTTGGGCGAACAGGATCTTCACAAAAAGTGAACTCAACGAGGCTCCTCGCGACCAGGAAGTATCGCTCGAACCCGGCGCGCTTGCCACGCTTACGCTCGGTGTAGTGGATCTCCGGCTGGGACTTGCCTACAGCGGCATTTTCTCGGCGGGAGGCGCCGTCTCGGAGTATCAAGACGTGGCGTTGACGACAGGCTTCCGAGTGTCGCCGAACGAGCTGTTCGCCATTGACGGAAATGTAGGCGTACTCTGGGAGTTTGGGCAGTCGTTTCGCTACCCGTTTGATCTCGAGCTCGAGTCACTGTTTGGCGATGCATTCCTGCTCACGCTTTCAGGCGGACTCGAGTACATGCGGCCGCGCTACTACGATGAGTGGCAAGAGGCCCTCCTGCTCGCGGCAGACGGCCGCGCCTTTGCTGATGAGCTCGTTCTGAACGAGCGCTGGTATGCGGCAGGAGGAGCGAACTGGTCGCTTCCAGGCGGGCTCAACGTTCGCGGCCACGTCGCTTGTCACGTGGACGCAAACGCACTCGAGGCCACCGCATACGACCCGGACGTCACGGCGATTCTCTTCCGGCAGCGGCCACTCGAATCGATCGAATCGTCGTTCGAGTTGGCGTTTCGGCCCGGGCAGCAACTGCAGGCCGAGCTCGGAGTGCGCGGTCACTTCCTCGATCGGGTCACAGGTACCCCCGTGAGCGCGCTTGCCGCCTCGGTCGAGTATCGGACGAGCAACGACCGAATCACACTTGGAGCCGAAACTGAACTCACGTTTTTCCCTGAGGCAGGTGTTCCCTGGTTGGCACTCAATGGTGCGGTGAACATTGTCGATGGTGTAGATCTCGAGATCGAGGCCAAAGATCTTCTCGCGCCGCTCTTTGCGGGGCGGCCCGCGATCGGTGCGCAGCCAAGCTCGGAGTTTCCCTTTATTGAGCCCGGTTTTCGGGCCACGATTCTCACTCGTATTTCCCTATAGGAGGACTGTATGGTAGCGCTCATCGAACGCGGCGGCGTCATACTCATAATCATTCTGGTGCTGTCGGTCATCGCCGCGGCAATCATCATCGAGCGTCTGCTGTTTTTCCGCAGAATTCGCTCCGACCAGGGGACCCTGGTCAATCGACTCAAGGCGACGGTTGCCAAGGGGCATTTCGAAGAGGCGCTCGCCATCTGTGAGAGTAATCCGAGTCCGATCACCAATCTCAGTCGAGTCGGAATAGAGAACCGGAGGCACTCGGAGGAAGTCATTAAGTCGATGATCACCGATGCGGCGAACATGGAGATCCCGAGGATGGAGCGTAGCCTCTCGTTCCTCGGAACCATCGCCCACATCACCCCGCTGCTCGGTCTGCTCGGGACCGTCACCGGGAACATTCAGGCGTTTGGTGTGCTCGGCGATTTTGGCGCCGTTGGTGGGAATCCTGCCGTGCTGGCGAGCGGTATAGCCGAGGCGCTCGTGACTACCGCTGCCGGTATCATCGTGAGTATCCCGGCGATCATTTTCTACAACTATCTCGTGAGCAAGGTGAATCACATGATCATCGCGCTCGAGAACCGGGTCAATGAGTTGGTCATCATGCTCAAGCGAGGTGTCTAGTGCGGTTTCGACGACGTCTCTCTCCAAACGCCAATGTCGACCTCGTGCCGATGATCGACGTTGTGTTTCAACTCGTTGTGTTTTTTATGCTCAGTTCCACCTTTGTCATGACGCCGGGTATCGCGATTGATCTGCCCGAGTCCTCGAGCAGTGAGCCGGTAGTGATTAACCGGCTCGTGGTTACCGTGGTCTCTCAGCGTGAGATTTACGTCAACCAGCAGCCCGTGAATCTCGAGACGATGGAAGCTGCGCTCGTGGATCTCGCACCGGAGGACGAGGGACAGCCCTTGAGTGTCATCATCGAGGGAGACAGTTCCGTGCCCTACGAGACGATGGTGCAAGTACTCGACGTCCTTCGTCGCAACGGATACCGTGGGGTTGCACTCCGTACCCTCGAGGGGGATGAGTGATGCTCTCCGACCGCGATCGCTCCTTGATTGGTGTCGGGGTAGCGATCGGGCTTCACGCAATCATCTTCGTGCTCATGGCCATCTTTGGCTTCGAT
The DNA here is from genome assembly GCA_048624115.1 of Spirochaetota bacterium. Classification (GTDB taxonomy): domain Bacteria; phylum Spirochaetota; class Spirochaetia; order DSM-27196; family SLST01; genus SLST01. Next base: position 1,443 of record JBMCTC010000002.1, on the reverse strand, counting down.
CTGACGCCGTACCCCGAGACCGAACCCGTCTTTGTGACGCTTCCGGATTATGACGTACCGGACCCGGAACCTGAGCCGATAGAGCCGCGACCGGTTGATCCCCAACCGGCCGAGGTTGCTCCGGCACCTCGTGAAGCTCCTGCCGCCCAACCCCCGCGGGATGCGCAACGCGAGGCCCCGCCTGCGACCACGCCCGATCCGGCACCCTCGCGCGGTGCACAAACCCCGGCGCCGCCGACCCAAGGTGGTGCTACCGGGCCCCAGGTCAGTCGTGACCCGCTTCCCTGGCAAGACCAGGGTGCGAGTGACCGCGGCGCCGCTCGGACCTCCGATGACGACCTCTTCTCGTTCGAGGACGACGAGGCGAGCGGCGAGGAGCTTCCCGACTGGGTGGTCAGTGGCAAGGTGGTGCAGCCACTCGACACGCTTGAGGCATCGGAGCAGACCGCGATCGCGCAGAAAGCTGCAACGCTTCCCGGCTTTGACTCCCGGCTCGATCGGCTGTTGAACTCGCTCACGAGTCCAGCAGGCCCGGCGTCCGTCGCAGGACCTGAGCAGACGGGAAACGACAACGTCTCGCGACAGGAGCTTCCCGGGAATAACGCTATCGAGTGGGTTGGAGCAGGCCCGCGTGCCGCGATCGGAGAGCTGAGACTGCCGCGATTAACGGCGAGCGACTTCGGTGGCCAGGTACCCGCTCGTGTTGATTACATCATCATCTTCGATGTGAACGACGCGGGAGTCGTGGTCCCCGGTTCCTTGATTCTCCGCCAGAGCTCGGGATATACTCTGGCTGACCAGAAAGTGCGGCGTGCAGTACAGAGTTGGCGGTTCGACCCGGCTCCGGGTACGCCGAACGTCACTGCGATCGCAGCCTTACAAATCAGTCGGGATGAAATTCGGTAAATGGAAATCCGAGCCGTTGCGTTTGATGTAGACGGTACGCTCTATTCAAACGCTCGCATGTATCTCAAATCCCTACGCTTCGCGCTTCTTCATGCGCGCCATATCCGGGCGTATGCGCGCGTACGCAAGGTCGTTCGCAACGTTCGTCCGGTCGAGGATTTTCGAGTGCTCGAACGCGAGATGCTCGCGGCTGAGCTCGGAATAAGCTCCGAGGAAGCCGGGCGCTTCATCGATCACAATCTCCACGTCGTGTGGGAGTCCGTGATCGATCGCGTGGGAACCCTCCCGGGTGTAAGGAGTTGCCTCGAAGAGCTCAAAGCAGCAGGCCTCCCGATGGGCGTCAGCTCAGACTTTCCGGTGCATACAAAGCTCGAGCGTCTCGGTCTCGCGGAGCTCTTTGATTGTGAACAGTGGACGGAGGAGTCCGGTTACCTCAAGCCGCACCCGGAGCCGTTTAATCGACTTGCAGAGTGCCTCGATACGCCGCCGCAGAACATCGTCTACGTAGGCAATAGTTATACCTACGACGTGATTGGC
>JBMCTC010000001.1:0-44818 GCA_048624115.1 Spirochaetota bacterium | reverse complement strand
GTGGACCATCCACCAGTGGACCATCCACCAGTGGACCATCCACCAGTGGATGGGCCGGTGAGCGGCATAGTGGCTCAGCCACCCGCGGATGGGCCACCGGCGAATAAGCCGGAGCTCGAGGTGTTTTTCTCGCACGGCCGCATCGAGCCCCATTCGGATTGCGCGGCCGGCGACGATGCCGATGATGTGGAAATCGATGAGCTCGAGGCGGAGGAGCTCGACGCGGCGTGGGCGCGATCGGAGGCGCAGTATAGCCGCACGGGTCGGCGCACCCGAGGCGACGGTGTATCGCCGAGCAAAACGCCGGAAGACGTGCCTGACGCACCGGCGGATCAGATTGAACTCGACGAAAAGGGTGAGGACGCGGATCCCGCGGACCAGGCCGAGTCGGATGCACCGAAGGTGCCGCGACCTCGGAGCAAGCGCTACGATGTGCCGGTTTCCGGGCTGCTTCAAGAGTATAGCAACGGTCACTACTGGCAGATAGATGATAAGACCCGTGAGGCTGCCGAGACGCTTCGTATCACCCTCGAGGAGTTTGGGATCCAGGCCGAGGTTACCGGGATTCGCAAGGGGCCGGTGATCACGATGTTCGAGATCTTGCCGGCGCCCGGCGTAAAGCTCAGCAAGATCGTGAACTTGAGCGACAACATTGCGCTTCGACTCGCGGCTTCGAGCGTTCGTATTGTAGCTCCTATCCCCGGGAAGCACGCGGTGGGAATCGAGATCCCAAACAAGGAACGAGCGATTGTCGGGTTCGCGGAGTTGGTCCAAGAAGAGGCGTTTCAGGCGCCGCGGATGGAGGTGCCGATTGCACTCGGAAAGGACATTCCGGGAGACGCGGAGATCGTCGACCTTACCCGGATGCCCCACGTACTGATCGCCGGTGCGACCGGTAGCGGTAAGTCGGTGTGCGTGAACTCGATCATCTGCTCGATCCTCTATCGGCGGGCACCGCACGAGGTCAAGCTGGTCCTCATCGACCCAAAGATTGTCGAGCTCAAGTTCTACAACGATATCCCTCATCTGCTTACCCCGGTCATCACCGACCCCAAGCGCGCGTTCCAGGCGTTGCAGTGGTGCATCTATGAGATGGAGCGGCGGTACAGTCTGCTCGACGCGCTGCAGGTCCGGGACATTCAGAGCTACAACAAGAAAATCAAGACCAAGCGATTGGCGACTGAGCCGCTTCCCTACATCGTCGTGGTGGTCGATGAGTTCGCCGACCTCATGGCAACAAGTGGCAAAGAACTCGAGGGTACGCTCGCGCGACTCGCGGCAATGAGCCGTGCGGTCGGGATTCACCTTGTGCTTGCGACACAACGCCCGAGTACCGACGTCATCACCGGTCTTATCAAGGCAAACATTCCGAGTCGCATCGCCTTTATGGTGGCAAGCAAAATCGACTCTCGTATCATCCTCGACACGATGGGTGCAGAGAAGCTGCTCGGCCGCGGCGACATGCTCTTCACGAGCGCGTGGGATCCCTTTCCGACACGAATGCAGGGCGCCTTCTTGAGCGAAGAGGAAGTGGAGCGTGTTGTCACGTACGTCAAGCAACTCGGTGAGCCCGAGTACATCGATGACGAGATCTTTGTAGAAGATGATGATGAGGATTACCTACAGGGTGAGCTCGAAGACCCACTCATGGAGAAGGCGATCGAGATTGTCACGACCGCCGGAAAGGCGAGCGCGAGCTACCTGCAGCGACGTCTGAAAATCGGCTACAACCGTGCCGCCCGGATCGTAGAAGAGATGGAGCGAATGGGTATCGTCGGTCCACAGCAGGGCAGCAAGCCCCGCGACATCATTGGTTCCGCAGATCGTCTGTAACGGCGGCCCGCATCTCGGCAAGCCACCAGTTCTCCGGGTAGATCTCCTCGGCGCGTTCAAACGCCCGCGATGAAGCGTTCGTGTTGCCCTTGCTCGCCTCGAGGAGCGCCTGCCAGACGGCCACGAGAAACCGGAGGTTCATTACGCTCGACGTATCGTCACGATCCGCCAAGAGGGCTGAGGCGCGATCGAGATACCGTTGCGCCTCTTCCTTATCCCCGCCGCCCGCAGCGGGGGCGGTTGCCAAGTAGCTCACCGCAGCGAGATACGCCGCCGGGTTCTCGTTGTCCAGCTCGATCGCCTCGAATGCCGCATCCCGCGCGGCCCTGAAGTTCAACAACTGATAGAGACTTCCCCGCAACTCGAGCAACTGCTGAAGCGCATCCGAGAGTACGCGCATTCCTTCCGAGGTCGGGCGCTCTCGTACCGCTTCACGTGCTGTTTCCGCGGCGCGTTCGAACAAACGCTCGGCCTCGCGCTCTCTGCCCTCGCCTCGTTGGAAAAAACCTAGGTAGAAGCTGCGCTGCGCCATGAGGATCGCGCGCTTGTTCGCCTCGATCGACGCGCGATCACCACCGGCCTCGATCGCCTCGAGAGCTTCCGCAGCCGCTTTCTCGACTGCACTCTCGCCGTCGGTGCCCCGTATGACAATCATCCCGAGGCGGTCGACCAGTTCCACTGCGTTTGCGTCTGATGCCATAGCCAGGGCTCCTATGCACGAGAAGGTGAGTACGAGGACGGTGAGTCGGCATCGCATGTGGGAGAAGATAGCGACGAGGCTCGCTTGTTTTCAATCAGCCCGGTGTGCGCGAGACCCGCTACACTCCGTGGCGGGCAATTGCGCCGTCCGCGATCGCGTGTTGGAGACCGCGAAAGCTCGGCTCATCCGCCTCAAACGAGAAGTGACGGCGTGCGACGTCGGCAGGGAAATGAGCATCGGAGTTGCAGATTGCCGTGTAGCCGCCGTATGCGATCCGATTCGAGTTCGAGTAGATCTCCACCGCATCGTAACTGTCCGGCGGTAGAAATCCGAGCTGGGACCAGATGCTAAACGAAGACCGGTCTATATGGGCGGGAATAAACAAACCACCGAGCTCGTGAATGAGCTCGCCGAGTTGACGCAGCGAATAGGTCGATGCGGAGATAAGCCCCTTTGCGAGCACTTCGATTACCATCTCGTCCGGGTCGACAACCACCTGATCGCCGTAACGCGCGGGGTCGACCGCAAACTCCGGAAGCGTCGCGTAGAGGCGTTCGCCAAACTCGAGGCCCGATTCGAGGTCCCCAAAGATGCCGAGCACATGTGCCTCTTCGCTACTCGTAGCCTCGGCACCAAAAAGGGGAACGATCCCCGCTTCGCTGCACGCCGCGGCGAAGGCGGGGGCGTTTCGCGCAGTGTTGTGGTCGGTAAGGGCAATCAACGAGAGGCCGGCGCGGACCGCGGCTTCTACGAGCGCTCGCGGCGACATGCTCAGGTCCCCGCACGGGCTCAAGCAGCTATGAAGGTGAATGTCCGCATGGACGGTCATTGACCGGTCTGCAACCTCGCGTAGAGGAGCCCCGCGCTCGAAAACTGGTCTTTGGAGGTTCGGCAGATCGCGATGTTGTTCTCACGTGCCGCCTCGAGCATCTCCTCGGGTACGGGACGATCGTTACAAACCACGATCAGCGGCAGGTCGACGTGGCTTGCCACCGCGACGGTGTTCGCGTGAGCCTGTATGGTGATGAGGGCTGAGCCCTCTTCTGCGTTTGCCATGACGTCACTCAAGAGGTCTGAGCTGTAGCCGGCGCGACACTCGACCTCCGGCGAGCCGCAGAGTATTTCAGCATCGAGTAGTTCGGCTACTTCATGCGCCTTCATCGGTTCCCCCTGTTTGCGGAATGTGAAACAAGCATCTGACGGTGGTTCCCTTCTCGTCGCTCGAGATTCGAAACTCGTCGGCGGCGCGGCGAGCGTTTGGCAATCCCATGCCCGCTCCAAACCCGAGCGAGCGAACCCACTCCGTGGCGGTGGAGTAGCCCTCGGTAAGCGCCTTCTCGAGATCGGGAATTCCCGGTCCGGTGTCCTTTGCAACGATCTCTACCTGCTCGGGCGTAATCCGCGCCTGCAACGATCCGCCCTCGGAGTGTACGACCTCATTCATCTCGAGCTCGTAACTCGCCACGGCAACGCGCCGAATGAACTTCGGCGGGAGCCCCATCTGCTTGAGCTCGATCTTAACTTCGCCGGTTGCCTTGCCGGAATGCTCGAAATCAAACTTGCGTACCCGGTACTCTCGGTAGAAGCTCTCGTTGGTACGAACTTCAGATTGCAGTTGCTCTCTTCGTTCAACCTCTCGATTCATCTCCATGAGAAGGGTGGTGAGTATGTCCCTACTCGTGATGATTCCGACGAGTTCCTTTTCCTTGTTCAGCACGGGAAAGCGACCAAAGCGGTACTTCTCCATGTAGGAGATGCCAAAGCTCAGGGGCATGTCGTCTTCGAGCACGATCAGCTGCTTACTCATGTGATCGCCCGCCGGCTCGTCGATGTAGCCTTCATCAAGTGCGCGGATTACATCGTCCATGCTCACGATCCCGAGAATCCTTGTACCGGCAACGACCGGCACGCCGGTAATCTGCGCTTCTTTCATTCTGATCTGGAGCGAGCGCAGGCTCTCGTCAGGTGTCGCGGTGTAGAGCGCCGAGGTCATCGCGTCCTTGATCTTGAGCCTATAGATCAGCTCCGTGACAAACGCAGGTTCTCCGGCATCGAGCGGCAACGTGCTCATCTATACGGAGATCTCTTCGGTTTCGCGCTTCAATCGAATGAGATAGAAGAGATTCTCGATCTCGAGGCCGATATTTACGTTTTGAACGGTGCACTCTTCGGAGCAGCCACGCTCGTGGCAGGCGGCACCACATTTCAGTTCCACCGAGGTGAAGTTGAGCACGCCTCGAATGCCCGCATCAATCATCAGCTCAAAAACGCTTGTTGCCACCGAGTCGGGCACCGCCAGGACGGCAACTTCGATATTGCTCTCGCTCACGAACTTGGGAAACTCCACCATTGGGAGAAGCGGAATTGCCAGGTCTCGATTGACCAGCGACTCATTCGTGTCGAAGCCCGCTACGACGCGAATGCCCTCTCGAACAAACTCACGGTAGTTGATGAGGGCGCTTCCAATGCGGCCGACGCCTACAACAACAACCTTCTCCGTCTCGTTCTTGCCGAGCACCTCGACAAGGCGTTCGATCAGCGAGTCAATGACGTAGCCACCCCGCTTGTTCCCCGTGATGCCGATCACCGAGAAGTCCTTCCGGACAACCGCGGGCGTAGCGCCAATCGCGTCGCCGAGATTGTTCGAGAAGACTTTGACAAAACCAAGGCCCTTGAGTTTTTCTAATACCCGAAGGTACCGAGCCAACCGGAGTACCATCGGTCTGTGGATCTTATCCTCCATTATTGCTCCTTAATTCACAATAATTTACTTGTATCGTACCCAATCTCTGTTATTATATCAACACTGCGAGTTCAATGTGATTGTGATTTGACTGAGGCTGACTCCGTGAACTAAACTTGTCAGACGATCACATTTCTTGTACCATCCACTCCGAAACGGATCTATGGAGGTCATATGCCAGTAACGGAAGAGACAACGCTATCAGAGGACATTCTCAGCTTTGTCGAAGAGTGGCGAGATAAGCCGGGCAACCTCATTATGATCCTGCACCGCGTGCAGGAAGAGAACGGCTACATACCCCGCGGCGTTGCACTCGAGCTCGCAAAGCTGATCGAAGTGCCTCTCGCCAAGATTTACGGCGTCATAACGTTCTATCACTTTTTTAAGCTCGAGAAGCCGGGGAAGAACAAGATCTCAGTCTGCATGGGAACCGCCTGCTACCTCAAGGGCGGCGAGGACCTGATCCAGGAGATCGAAAACCTGCTCGGTGTCGGCATTAACGAGGTAACTCCCGACGGCCTGTTTAGCGTCGAGGCGGTGCGCTGCGTGGGTTGTTGTGGCCTTGCGCCGGTGTTGACGGTAAACGATCAGGTGTACGGAAAGGTCCAGAAGGCAAAACTTCCCGATATCATTGCGGAGCACCGGAAGGAGTAGGCGTGCACTTTTCGCTTGCCGAGCTGCTGACGGATCTGTTCCAGAACGCGGTGGCGGCGGAAAGCTCTCGGATTGATGTGCGGTGGCACGAGCGTGATGCTCGCCTGCGCGTCTCCGTAGAGGACAACGGAAAAGGAATGGGCGCCGACGAACGCGCGCGCGCCGTCAATCCCTTCTACACCGACGGGGCCAAGCATCCTGGGAGGAAGGTCGGATTAGGACTTCCGTTCCTGATTCAGACCGTCTCGAGTGTTGGCGGACGCTACGAGCTTACAAGTGAACCGGGCGGCGGCACGAAGGTCGTCTTTGAGGTTCCTGCCGACCACCTTGACCTGCCGCCGACAGGCGACCTTGTTTCAACGTTTACATTGGCGCTTACCTGCGAGGGGCCCGACGAAGTGGAAATCGAACGGGTTCGCGATGGATCAGAGTACACCATCAGACGAACCGAGTTGGCCGAGATCTTCGAAGATCTGGCCACAGTAGAAGCACTACAGCTGATCACGGAGTACGTGAGAAGTCAGGAGGAAGAACTATGGCAAAGATGAGCCTTGAGGATCTGCGGAAGCTTCGTGAAGAGAAGCGAAAAGAACTCGACATGCGTGACGCCGACAACAAGAGCGTCCAGGTCATTGTTGGAATGGGAACGAGCGGCATCGCCGCCGGCGCAAAGGACACCCTTACCGCCTTTATGAGCGAACTCGAGCAGAACGGTCTGACGAACGTTAGCCTCAGGCAGACCGGCAGTCTCGGCCTCGATCACGCCGAGCCCACCGTCGAGGTGCGCATGCCCGACATGCCGACGGTGATCTACGGCAAGGTAACCCCGAAAGTGGCCTCCCAGATCGTGCGCTCACACATCATCAACAAGACGCTCGTAGATGAGCATGTCTTTGATCGACCGGCTGCCGACATCGTCGAGGGAAAGGAGTAGCAATGGCATACCAACACTACGTTCTGGTTTGTGGCGGAACCGGATGCGAGAGCAACAAAGCCGACGATATCTACAAGTCGCTGCAGCGCGAAGTCGAGCACCACGAGCTCGCGACCACCGTGCAGGTCGTCAAAACCGGGTGCTTTGGCTTCTGCGCACAGGGCCCGATCGTCAAGATCCTCCCCGAGGAGAGCTTCTATGTGGAGGTTGATCCCAAGGATGCGCGCGAGCTTATCGAAGAACACATCGTTAAAGGGCGCCCGGTCAAGAGACTCCTCTACAAAGAAGAGCAGAGCAAAGAGCACGCGCGCGTAGACGACATTAGCTTCTACCAAAAGCAGTTCCGGGTCGTGCTTCGGAACTGCGGATTTATCGACCCTGAGGAGATCTCTGAGTACATCTCTCGCGATGGGTACGTAGCGCTCGAGAAGGTGCTCTACGACCTCACACCTGATCAGGTGATCGAAGAACTCAAAGTTGCCGGCCTGCGCGGGCGCGGTGGCGCGGGTTTCCCGACCTGGATGAAGTGGAATCTCACAAAGGCCGAAGAAGCCGATCAAAAGTACGTCGTTTGTAATGCAGATGAGGGCGACCCGGGTGCTTACATGGACCGAAGCGTGCTCGAGGGTGACCCGCACTCCGTGCTCGAGGCCATGGCCATAGCCGGGAAAACAATCGGCGCGAGCAAGGGCTTTATCTACATTCGTGCCGAATATCCACTTGCGATTAATCGCCTCAAGAAGGCCATCGCTCAGGCAACTGAGTACGGTTTGTTGGGCAAAGACATCCTGGGTTCGGGCTTTGACTTCGAGATCGAGATCAGACTCGGCGCCGGTGCGTTTGTATGTGGCGAAGAGACTGCGCTCCTCGCGAGCATCGAAGGCGAGCGCGGAATGCCTCGGCCTCGACCTCCCTTTCCTTCGGTCAAAGGTCTCTGGCAAAAGCCCACTGTCATTAATAATGTTGAGACGCTTGCCAACATTCCGGTGGTTATCTCTCGTGGCGCCGCGTGGTTCAGCAAGATCGGCACCGAGAAGAGCAAGGGCACCAAGGTCTTCGCACTGACCGGCAAGATCCAGAACTCCGGTCTGGTCGAAGTGCCCATGGGCACCACGCTTCGTGACATCATCTTTAATATTGGCGGCGGCATTCCCGACGGGAAGTCGTTCAAGGCGGTGCAGACCGGTGGGCCCTCGGGCGGCGTTATCACGGCGGATCATCTCGACGTCCCGATTGACTACGAGCATCTGCAGGAGCTCGGCTCAATCATGGGTTCGGGCGGCATGATCGTTATGGACGAGACCGACTGTATGATCGATGTGACCAAGTTCTACCTCGACTTTACCGTCGAAGAGAGCTGCGGAAAGTGCGCGCCGTGTCGGGTCGGCGGGCGAAAGCTCTACAACATTCTCGATCGGATCAGCAAGGGGAATGGCGTTCCCGAAGATATCGAGAAGATGGAGCAGATTGGCGTCGCGATGAAGCGTGCGAGTCTCTGTGGCCTCGGCCAGACGGCGCCAAACCCGATCCTGAGTACGCTCAGGTACTTCCGAGCCGAGTATGATGCACACATTAACGACGATCTCTGCCCGGCAGGGAAGTGTAAGGATCTACTTCGCTTCGAGATTCTCGTGGATAAGTGCATCGGTTGCGGTGTGTGTGCTCGCAAGTGTCCGGTCAACTGCATAACCGGTGAACGTCGTCAGCCGCATGTGATCGATCAGTCGCAGTGCATCAAGTGTGGCGAATGCTACGCCTCGTGCAAGTTTGACGCGGTACTTCGCGCTTAAGGAGCAAACGATGGTAAATCTTGAAATAAACGGAATTCCAGTTTCAGTCAACGAAGGGACCAACGTTCTCGATGCAGCGGCATCTGCGAATGTAGCAATCCCGAAACTCTGTTATCACTCGGACCTTCCCGCTTGGGCCGCCTGTGGCATCTGCGTGGTCAAGGTCGAAGGGAGCCGGAAGCTCATCCGAGCGTGTACGCTCGAGGCGACCGAGGGAATGAAGGTCGTTACGCACGACCCCGAGCTTCAAGAGGTTCGGCGAACCGTGATTGAGCTAATTCTCTCGACGCACCCGAACACGTGTCTCACCTGCCCGAGAAACGGGACGTGTGAGCTGCAAAAGCTCGCCGCGGATTTCGGCATCCGCGAGCAGCCGTACGAGAGTATCGTCAAGGACATTCCCGCCGACACATCGACTCCCTCGATCGTGTTGAACCCGGAGAAGTGCATTGGCTGTGGTCGATGCGTAAAGGTGTGTCAGGGGCTGCAAGACGTGTGGGCGCTCGAGTTCATTGGGCGGGGAGACGGTACTCGCATGGCTCCCGCCGGCGACATTGCCCTCAATGAGAGTCCCTGCATCAAGTGTGGTCAGTGCTCGGCGCACTGCCCGGTCGGTGCGATTTTCGAGAAGGACGACACAAACCAGGTATACGACGCGGTGCGCGACGAGAAGAAGCACACCGTCGTGCAGATCGCTCCGGCGGTCCGGGTCGCGCTCGGCGAGGCGTTTGGCATGGAGCCCGGCTCGATTGTGACCGGCAAGATCTACGCTGCCCTCAGGCGGCTCGGTTTTGACACGGTGTTTGACACCAACTTCGCGGCGGATCTCACCATCATGGAAGAAGGAAGCGAGTTCGTAGAGCGGGTGATCAACGGCCATGGTCCCCTCCCGCTCATTACTACGTGTTGTCCGAGCTGGGTCGATTACATGGAGAAGTACTACTCCGAGATGATCCCCCACTTCTCGACTGCGAAGAGCCCGCAGATGATGATGGCCGCAATGGTAAAGACCTACTACGCGCAGAAGATCGGCAAGAAGCCGGAAGATATTTTCATGGCCTCCGTCATGCCGTGTACCTCAAAGAAGTACGAGATCGTCCGGGACGAAAACATGTACTCCTCGGGTACTCAGGACATTGACGTGGTAATCACAACGCGTGAGCTGAGCCGCATGATCAAGCAGGCCGGCATCACATTTGAGAGTCTACCCGATGAAGAGGCCGACTCCGCGCTTGGCATCTACACCGGTGCCGGTACAATCTTTGGCGCAACCGGCGGTGTCATGGAAGCGGCGCTTCGGACGGGATATCACCTGATCACGGGTGAGGAGCTCGAAGAGGTTGAGTTCAAGGCAATCCGGGGACTCGAGGGCATCAAGAGAGCCACGTTGGAGATCGCGGGCAAGGAAGTCCGCGTCGCCGTCGCCCACAACATGAAGAACATTAAACTTGTGTTGGATGAGGTAAAGGCGGCTTTGGCCGAGGGTAAGGAGCCTCCGTACCACTTTATCGAGGTCATGGCATGTCGCGGCGGTTGTGTTGCCGGCGGTGGCCAGCCCTATGGAGGCACCGACGCGATTCGTGAGAAGCGCATCGCGGCGCTCTACCAGGACGATGTCAATCAAGAGATCCGGTGCAGCCATCAGAACCCTGCAATCCAAGCTCTCTACAAGGAGTTCCTCGATAAGCCTCTGAGCGAGAAGAGTCACAAGTATCTCCATACCCATTACACGTCGCGCCCAGTGTACGTGAAATGACGTTTGTTGGTGGGGCCGAGCCTCCTCGCGGTCCCACCATTTCGTAGGTTCTGCGTTCGCGCCTTTCGTGAATGTAGGAATCGGTCGATTGCCCCTTCAAATCTGAGCCACGCAGTTGCATGCTTGCCCGAAACGGGTTACATTATCGCAACTTATCCTAGTTCTAAGGAGGAACTGATGAAGAAGAAAACTTCTGTTCTGATCTTCTTGGCGGTTCTCCTCGTCCCCATCCTCGTTTTCGTTGGATGTGCGGAGGAAGAGGTCGCTGAGATTCCAGAGGAAGGAGAAAGCCAGTTCGTCGGTGTATTGGACATCGATCGAGAGGCAGGCTGGCAGATTGGTAACCCTGGTGGCCGAATGGTGTTGAGCCGGTTCGGAAGCCCCCCCCGAACGTTCAACGACGTTGTCGCTGCTGAGACCAGCAGTACCGACGTTACGTCGCTCCTGTACTCGGGCCCGATCCGCCGAAACCAGTTTTCGCTTGAGTTCGAGCCTTCCATGGCGGAAAGCTGGGAAATCTCAGACGACGAACTAACCGTCACTTACACCCTGCGTGAGGGACTCGAGTGGTCGGACGGTACTCCGATTACGGCAAAGGACTTTGTCTTTTCCGCGAACCAACTTGTCTTGCGTGAAGACATCGGTTCAAACAGTCGAAGCAGCCAGATTCAGGCGCTCACCGACGGCAGTGAGCGACCGCTCATTTGGGAGTACATTGACGACCGGACCTACAGTGTTACCTTCCACGAGGTCACCGCCGGCATCTTGACCAACTCTGGTCTTCCTGCATACCCAATGCACATTTTCGCAGATGTTATCGGTTGGGATGAAGACGAGCATGGTCTTGCGTACGAGTTCGACGTCGTCACCAACGAAGACGGCAGCGAGAGCTTCGAAGAGGTCAAGCCCGAGGGCGTTGACTACTCTGCGGTAACCAGTTTCTGGGGCGTCGACATCGATGTTACCGAGGTTGTCTCGAGTGGACCGTGGCTGCTCGGTGAGTATGTGCCGGATCAGTCGATCACTCTTGTTCCTAACCCTAATTACTGGGAAGACGACGAGGAGGGTAACGATCTTCCGTATCTCGATGAAATGGTCTACGTTTATGTAGAGGATCAGGACACGGAACTCCAACGATTCATCGCCGGTGAAAGCGATGCGTACGGCATGCGCGGTGAAGACTACGGTGTTCTCGTCGATCGACAGGAAGAGCTCGGATTCCGAATCTACAACGTCGGACCTGCTTCCAGCACGGAGTTCATTACCTTCAACCAGAACCCGATCGAGGGAGAGGACGACGGAGGTATCGAGGAGCCGCAGTTGACATGGCTCTCGAACAAGACCTTTCGACAGGCCATGGCTCACCTCGTTGATCGCGATACGATCATCGACAACATAGCGTTCGGCTTCGGTTATCCGCAGTACAGCTTCGTGCCTCGCTTTAGCCCCTACTACTGGGACGGCGCAGACGACGCGGCATTCGCATATGATCCAGATGCCGCTTCCGATATGCTCGATAGCATTGACTACATCGATCGCGACGGTGACGGATTTCGTGAAGACCCCGATGGCAATAAGATCAGCCTGACGCTATCTACCAACAGCGGTAACCAGGTTCGTGAGTCCCTCGGTGAACTCTTTGCACAGGAAGCTCGCAACGTTGGGATTGAGATCAACTTCAACCCGATTGACTTCAACGCACTCGTTGGTCAGTTGACCTCGAGCTTCGACTGGGAGCTGATCCTGATTGGCTTGACCGGCTCGGTTGATCCGATTAGCGGTCAGAACGTCTACCCATCGAGCGGAAACCTGCACATGATCGAGCCGAACCAGGAAAACCCACGACGTGACTGGGAGCGCCGGGTTGACGAAGCTTGGATCATGGCTAACAACACGACCGACGAAGATCAGCGGAAAGAGGGTTTCCAAATCATCCAGGAGATCTGGATTGAGGAAGTACCTTGGGTCTACACCTTCAACGCGGCAACCATGACCGCTGTGAAGGAGCAGTACCAGAACATTCAGCCTCAGCCGATCGACGGCTTTGGTCTTATCTACACCGCCCACCGCATTTACACGGTTGGCGATTAGTAAGCGCGAGTAGGCGCAAGTCTAGTCGCGCACGACGATCCGCCGTATTGTGCGGCGGATCGTCGGCTTTCTTCGCATCACCAGGCGTGAATGGTGGCGCTGAGAAAGCTATCAAGGCCAAACCAAGTGAGCCCGCTCCCCTGGTTTGGCTCCATTTTGAGCAAGGACTATTAACGTATGACACTTACCAAGAGAGTTGACTGGCGACTCACCCTAATCTTGGACGTCGCAGTGTTCGTAACACTGTTGATCACTACACCCTGGGGTTGGTTTGGGGCGCTTTTTGTCACCGAGATACTCATGTGGATGATCCGTCTGATATGGCTCAGCCCCATGATGCTGCGTTTTATCTTGAGACGCCTTATCCATATGATTCCGGTCGTTCTCACGATTATTGCGATTGGTTTCGTCCTAATTGAGATAGCGCCTGGAGACATCTTCACGGCGCTCGCGCTCAATCCGGACATTCGTCCCGCTGATCTCGAACTCTTCCGTGCTCGGTTTGGGCTTGACCAACCTGCTATCGTTCAGTTTTTCAGATACATCTGGAACGTTATTGCTCGCTTCGATTTTGGGTTCTCAGAACTCTTTAAGGCGCCGGTCTTCTTTGTCGTTCGCCAGCGTGCCGCGGCGACCATTCTGCTTTCGGTCACGAGTCTGATTCTCGCGTGGGGTTTCAGTATTCCAGCCGGCATAATCGGAGCGACCCACCAGTATAAGTGGCAGGACCAGACGCTCAGTGCCTTCGCGTTTTTCGGGCTTGCCATTCCAAACTTCTTTCTCGCATTCTTGATGCTCTACATCATTACGGCGACAAGCAATCCACCCGGAACCTGGCTGCCGATCGGTGGCATGATGAGTATCGACCACGACCAACTCTCTTTCTTAGGTCAAATATGGGACCGCATCCGACATCTTATCTTGCCGGTGTTTGTTATCGGAACGAGCGCCATGGCCGGACTCACGCGAATCATGCGAGCGAATATGCTCGATATCATGAATCAGCAGTACATAGTCACCGCGCGCAGCAAGGGCCAGACTGAGAAGAAGGTCATCTATCGGCATGCGCTTCGCAACGCGATCAATCCAATGATTACCATCCTCGGTTTCCAGATTTCAACCGTTCTCTCGGGCGCTGCCCTTACCGAAAACGTGCTCGCGTGGCCGGGTTTAGGAAGGGTCGCCCTTCGTGCAGTCATATCCCAGGACCTCTTTTTGGTCATGGGAATACTGATCTACACATCGGTTCTCTTGGTGATAGGAAACCTCATAGCCGACATACTGCTCGCGATTGTAGACCCGCGGATTAGGATAAGCTGATGGCAAACGACAAAGAACGAGATACAGCAATCGATCCAAAGACGGAAACCAGTACCGATTTTGTGCAAACCGATGAAGCTCAAGTCGATGCGGCGACTTTTGGCGACGCGACGGACACACGTACAAAGAACGAGATTCTTGGTTCTCGAGAAGGTATCTCCCAACGCTCTGAGAGCATGTGGAGCATATATGTTCGGCGCTTTCGCAAGCATACGCTCGGAAAAATTGGACTTGTTATTCTCGTTGTTCTTTACGGTGTAGCGCTTTTCGCCGATTTCCTTGCACCGTTCGATATGACGTGGACCGACAAGAACAAACCGTACCATCCACCTACGAGACTCTACATGATGTACGACGGCCCGGACGGTCGTGAGTTCCGACCGTACGTCTTCGAACAACGCCAGGTCAATGTTGCGTTTCGAGAGTACGGTGTCATACCCGAACGAGCGATGCGATTGGTATTTCTCTCGAATCAGCCTGGACGAAACACCGCGCCCGCTGTTACGACCGGAAGAACACCGGCCGAACGGAAAGAGTTTCTTCTCGACGAAGCTGCGTCCTTCTATCGTATTCCGGCAGATTCCGAGATTCTCACTCGGCTCTCCGCGGCCATTGACCGCGTCGAACGCGACCCGGATCCTGACGCCCGAGAGCGTTTTCGAGCGAGAACGGTCATGATTGAAGGAGACGAGGTTCCGCAGGAGCTTATCATTGCCAAGGGAAACAAAAACTTCCTCGGCTTGTTCGCTCGCGGTACACCATATCGCTTCCTTGGTCTCTTCCGCGCAAACCGCCACTTGGTCACGTCCCCAACGACCGGTTTCTTTCCCCTGGGGACTGATGCAATCGGCCGTGACATTGTAAGCCGCCTGATGCACGGATCGCGCGTCTCCCTAACGGTTGGACTAATAGGTGCATCAATTACGTTTGTCATTGGTCTCTTGTTTGGTGGCATTGCCGGCTACGCCGGAGGAGTCGTTGACAACGTTTTGATGCGTATGGCAGAGGTCGTACTCTCGATCCCGAGTCTTTACTTATTGTTTGCGCTGCGCGCTGCGTTTCCGCCCAGTCTTACGTCGGTGCAAGTCTATTTGCTGATAGTCGTTATACTCTCGTTTGTCAGTTGGGCCGGCCTGGCTCGTATCATTCGCGGCCTTGTCCTTTCGATCAAGAGTGAAGACTTCGTCATGAGCGCGCGCACCATGGGGCTCGGGAGCCTGAAGATCATACGTCGGCATATCCTCCCGAACACGCTCTCTTTCGTCATTGTACAGCTTACCCTGTCAATCCCGGCGTTTATCCTCGGTGAGAGCGCATTGAGCGTACTCGGCCTGGGTATTACCGAACCTCAGAGTAGTTGGGGGTTGATGTTGTCGGTTGCGCGAAACTATCGTGTCGTCAATCAGTTCCCGTGGATTCTCATTCCCGGAGTAATGATCTTCCTCGCGATACTTGCTTGGAACTTCTTTGGCGACGGAATCCGTGATGCCGTTGACCCCAAGAGTAAGCATTAAGGAACTACTATGAGCAAACTGCTAGAAGTGAAGGGTCTCAAGACCCACTTCCATATGCACGGCTACACCGTACGCGCCGTTGACGGCGTTGACTTCGAACTGAACCACGGCGAAACCCTTGGGATTGTCGGAGAGTCCGGGTGCGGTAAGTCACAAACATCGATGTCGATTATGCGGCTCGTGCCCGATCCTCCCGGAAAGATTGAAGCCGGTCAGGTGTTACTTCGCGGCCGTGATCTTCTGAAGCTTACTGAAACGGAGATGCGCTCGATCCGCGGAAACAACATCTCAATGATTTTCCAGGAGCCGATGACGAGCCTCAATCCGGTTTACTCAATCGGTTATCAGATCTCCGAAGTGCTCATGTTGCACCGCAACATGGACAAAGATGAGGCTCTTGTCGAAAGCGCACGACTCCTCGGGCTCGTCGGCATGAGTGATCCCGAAGAGCGAGTTAAAGAGTATCCGTTCCAGCTCTCCGGCGGCCTTCGCCAGCGGGTCATGATTGCAATCGCGATGGCGTGTGAGCCTGATGTCATGATTGCGGACGAACCCACTACGGCGCTCGACGTGACGATTCAAGCTCAGATTCTCAGGCTCATGGGTGAGCTGAAAGAGCGCACGGGAACGTCAATCATGTTCATTACCCACGACCTGGCGGTGATCGCGAGTTTTGCCGACCGCGTGATGGTCATGTACGCCGGTGTCGTTGTTGAACAGGCGGAGGTGCACGAGCTATTCAAGAAGCCCATGCATCCATATACACAGGGACTGCTGGGCAGTATCCCCGTCCTCGGTGAGATCAAGAAGAATCCCGACGGGTCTCGACGGCTATTGAACGCTATTCCGGGCACTCTTCCCGATCACCGCAACTTCCCGAAAGGGTGCCGCTTTGCACCACGCTGCAAAAAGGTAATGGCGAAGTGTTGGGAAGCCGAGCCGGCGCTGGTGGAGATAGAAAGTGGCCATCAGGTTCGCTGCTTCCTCTATAGTGATGAGATTGCCGAGACGCCCGCCTACCAAGAGGTTAAGGCGGCTCAGCGGCGAAACCGCAAGAGGGACAAGACCTCACAAGCGAGTGAGGCTGGAGCACGCCGTGAGTGATACAATACTGAAGATTACGAATCTCAAGAAGATATTTCCCGTGAAGGCGAGTGCCTTCTCGACAAATACGCTGGCTCTTCGTGCCGTCGACGGCGTGAATCTCGAGTTGAAGCGTGGCGAGACGCTTGGTCTTGTTGGAGAGTCGGGATGCGGCAAAACGACGGTAGGACGGTGCTTGCTCAGGCTTTATGAGCCAGATGCCGGACGTGTCTTTATCGATCCCGACGAGCGTGTCGTAAGCCAGGTAACCGAGATAGACGAGGCAACTGAGGCTCACAAAGAGGAGCTTGCTCAGCTTTCCAGCCAACCCACGAAGACAAGCGCGGACAAAAATCGGATACGGGAGCTGAATCAGGCAATTAGACAGCAGAAGCGCACCGCGGATGCGTTGGCAAAAGGCAGTGATTTGCTGAGCATGAGCAAAGAGCAGCTCAAGCAGAATCGTCGGCGCATCCAAATGGTTTTTCAGGACCCGTGGGCAAGCTTGAACCCGCACCAGGTTGTAAAGGATATCGTCGGGGAAGGTCCGCGAGAGTTCGGTACGCACAGCGGACGCGCGCTCGACCGATGGGTTCACGAGCTTCTCGAGAAGGTCGGGCTCCCCCCACAGGCTGCAAACCGGTATCCGCACGAGTTCTCAGGCGGACAGCGCCAGCGGATCGGTATTGCCCGTGCGCTCGCGCTCACCCCATCGCTTATCATCTGTGATGAACCGGTGAGCGCACTCGACGTTTCGATCCAGGCGCAGATCTTGAATCTTCTGATCTCGCTTCAGGATGACTTTGACCTGACATTTGTGTTTATCGCTCACGATCTGAGTGTTGTCCAGTACATCAGTGATCGGGTTGCCGTTATGTATCTTGGCAAGATTGTCGAGACGGCACGGGCAGAGCAGCTTTACGCGAACCCTCGTCATCCCTACACGATCTCACTGCTCTCTGCCGTACCCGTTGCCGATCCGGATCATCCAAACGAGTTACGACCTCCCGAGGGCGACGTTCCGTCTCCAGTGAATCCTCCGTCTGGTTGTACTTTTCACCCACGCTGCCGTCACCGTATCGACGTTTGCGACAAGGTGATCCCAATCCTCGGTAAGGATCGTGACGGCCACGTGATCGCGTGCCATAATCCGCCGAACGACTGATGTTCCGTCTCCGCTCGAGAATTGCGATCTCCCAGCCCATCTCACAGCAGCTGCTACTGCAGATATCAAGTGGGCGCAGGTTGGTCTTTGGGCTGATCGCCGCAGTGCTAATCATCGCGTTTTTTGTCGGCGTTGACTGGCAGCGCGATTTTGGACCCGATTTCTCAGGCGGGATTGTGTTCTACTTTGCGCTGACTGCAGTCTGCCTCTCCGTTGCGGGCTGGAACTCGATTGTGCTTTTGGACCGCGGCAATCATCGAGCCGTTTTTCTGAAGCGGCTCTTTGGTGTCTCGCTTCACCAGCAAAAGGTGGAGCTCGTTGGCCGGGTACACGTGCTTGTTCTCAGCGCATCCTTCTTGAAACAGCGAGAAATGCCACAGCCTGGCGCCCTTTCCAACCGATTCCGTAACTACGCCGAGCGGCGAAACGTCTACTACAAACTCTTTATCGTTGTAGACGATCGGCGACACTTCGTCGAAGACTCAACGGATACTGATGAACTCGAGCGTGCGGCAGTGGCCATGAGCGACTTTCTCGGTGTTGAGTTTCGCAAGGAAGAGATATAATTCTATTCTCGTTGCTATTAGTGCTATCTGTGATACATTAGTTTCCTGTAGGTGGCACTGTGCACGATCCCGAGCAGATAGAAATACAAGCCGAACCAGTTTGCCCGTCGCGATCCTCGAGTGAGACCACGGTAGAGATCGTCGATCCTTCTCAGATCTCGGAGCTCCAGCACGAAGTAGAACGCCTACGAGCAGCTAAGGCCGAGCTCGAAGCGCTCCTCACGATAAACCCGGCGACGGGTCTGCCTATCCGGCGCTTGTTCGATCGCGATCTGCAGCGCGTTCTGCAAGAGCATGCCGAGGGCGCAAAACGTACAAAGGTCGCCGTCGGGGTCATACGCCTTGACAACGACTACAATCGAATCAAACACACCCGTGATCGGAATCGCATTTTGCTATTCAAGACGGCAGACCGAATCAAGGAGCTCTTGGGCGACGTCGTATACCAGAGCGATCGGTTAGACGAGTTCTTGGTAATCCTCTCCGAGGTGCCCAATCACGACGGGCTCGAGATCAAGGCTGAAGAGATCATCGACATTATCTCACGATCCCATGAACCTCCAGCCGACGATGTGCGCTTCAGTTGTCACGTTGGGCTCGCGCTCTGTCCCGATCACGGCAACTCCAAAGAGCTCCTTCTCGGCAACGCGGATATTGCGCTTATAGAAAGTGAGAAGACCCTCACGCCCTTTGTCGTGTATGACGATCAAACGGGCCTCCGGTTCCGTGAGCGAGAACGCATTGAGTTCGAGCTCAAACAGGCGATTCACACCGGCTTTACCGGATTTTCCCTGCACTACCAGCCGCTTGTAGGCCGTGACCTCACGAGCATGGGCGCCGAGGCTCTGCTGCGGTGGGAGAGCCCTTCGCTCGGCAGTGTGTCTCCCGGGCGGTTTGTCCCCATTGCCGAAGAAACCGGCACCATCCGGCATATCGGCCAGTGGGTGCTCTATCAAGCGTGTCGACAGCTTCGCGAGTGGCAAGAGCGCGGACACGAGAAGCTTTATCTCTCGGTTAATATCTCACCGTCACAGTTCAAACAGATCGACATCGTCGAACGAGTTAGTGGCGTGATTGAGTCTACCGGCCTCGACGCGACTTCCCTTCACCTCGAGCTCACCGAGACAACGGTTATGGAAGACCCCACGGATGCAGCAGCAAAGCTCGAAGAGCTACGCAATCTCGGAATACACCTCGCACTCGACGACTTCGGGACCGGATACTCGAGCTTGACCCATCTTCGCCAATTTCCCTTTGATGTTCTCAAGATTGACCGTAGCTTTGTTACGGATGTAAATGAGAATGCAAACAACCAGGAGATTGTGAAGGCGATGATTGGCTTGGCACGTGGATTCGGTATGAACTCGTTGGCAGAGGGTGTCGAGACTCAGGCGGAGCTCGATTTCTTGCTCGGGGCCGGTTGTGATTTGATTCAGGGGTACTTTTTCTCCCGCCCCCTTCCGGGCGATCGATACTTCGAGTATCTGCAGGAACGACTGCCGGCCACCGACGTAGCAGACGTCTCGTGATTGTTCTTTCCACCACAGCCCCAACCGTCTCGGCTGCGCTGGACCAGGTTCGTCGCCAACGGCAGTATCTCGGCGGCGTCGAACTCCGGATCGATCTGCTTGATCAACGTGAACACGCCAAGGTAGAAGAGTTTCTCCAAGCGATACGCGCCGAGCACCCAGGGCTCGCGACGATTTGCACCGTCCGTCGACTCACCGACGGTGGGAGCAGCGATGACTCCGACGAACGGCGCCTCTCCCTTCTTGCGACGGCTTCCGCGGCCGGGACAGCCTACATCGATCTCGAGGGCGACCTTCCCGACTCACATGCGCTGCAGAACACGATCAAGGTCGCGCGTGACCAGGGTACAAGGATCATCTGGTCGATGCATGATTTTGAGGGAGTACCGCTCGACCTCAACGAGCGGCTATCTACCCTCTGCCGAACACCCGACGGTATCCCGAAGATAGCCGTCCGGCCGAATGGTGTTGGAGACCTCCTTCGGCTGCTCGAGGTCGCGCGAGAACACGAGGGTCAGAAGATCATCGTTGGCATGGGAGCGTACGGCGCACCGACGCGACTTGCTCCCTACCACTTCGAATCAATGCTCTCGTTTTGCTCCTCTCCCGGCGCCTCGGCCGCCCCTGGGCACGTCACGCCCCAAACCCTCACAGATCTTTATCAAGTCGGCAAGCAGCGATCGAGCTGGCCCCTCTTCGCAGTAATCGGCAATCCGATCGCTCACTCGAAGAGCCCCGCCTATCACAACGGTAGGTTCATGGAGGATGGGATCGATGCGGCATACATCCCCGTTCTGGTAGATGAGCCGAGCCAGTTTTTTGCGCTCGCCGAGCTGCTGCCGATTCTTGGATTCTCCGTCACGATCCCTCACAAAGAGGCGGTGATCGAGCACCTCGATGAGGTCTCGCCTGAGGTCAGAGCCGCGCGGGCATGTAACACGGTTGTTCGTGCCCCCTCCGGTTGGCTCGGACTTTCTACCGACACGATGGGGTTTCTCGCGCCGCTCGAGGAGCAGATGGGTTCGCGCCTGCGGGGGAGTCGCGTACTCGTGCTCGGTGCAGGCGGCGCCGCAAGGGGGGTTGCGTTTGCGCTCCTCGAGGCGGGTTCCGAGGTGTTGGTGCACAACAGGACGCATACGAAGGCAGAGACACTCGCAGCGGAGATCGCGACGTTCGGTCGGAGCGAGGTTGGTGGCTCGGTCCGAGCGGTAGAGCAGGTTGAGGCGGTTCGGACGTCAGGCATCGAGGTAATTGTAAACACTACCAGTGTTGGTATGCATGGCGATGGAGATCCGGCAGCGTGGTATCGACTCGATGGGACACAGCTCGTCTACGACATTGTCTACACGCCGCCCGAGACCCCTCTGATCCGGCGCGCTCTGGCGGGCGGATGCCGGGTCATAACCGGCGACATGATGTTCTCAGCCCAGGCCGCCGCCCAGTACGAGCTTTACCGGACGCTTGCTACAGGCGGCGCCTGACCAAACCGCCACGAATGCGTCGAACCAGGACGAGCTTCCGGACGCGCAGCTTAATCTCGGTTCGATCGGGCAAGACGAGTCCGGCAAGGTAGAGCTCGTCCTTCTCTTTCTGCAGTTCGAGCGGCTCGATGAGATACTTCAGAGGAGAACCGTCTTCGGTTCGCTCGACTACGTCGAGAAACGATGTGCCGCTTCGAATGGCTTGTTCGATTATTCGGACCTTCCCGCCGTAATCGATTCCACGTGCCTCGTTCTTCTCCTGCCGCAACGATCCACCGCGTATCTGCTCAGACGAAAGGATGAGCTTTCGGTCGATGCGCGTTGCTATCTCTTGCCTCTGTTCCGAGGAGAGCCCCGCCTCGGAGAGTGCATCGCGAAGCGAACCGATGATCGATGAGGAACCGATTACCGATGAGTCTGATGTCTCGTTGCTGCTTGTCGGCGAGCTCTGAGAGAGCAATGCTGCAAGGCTCGTGAGACGTGAGCGGTCGAGATGCGCTCTCGGTTCCATCGGCGTGGCCGCCTCGGCTGAACCAAACTGCTCTACCTCCGGCAACAGTTCAACGCCCGAATCTGCAAGCGCGCTTCTCAGTTCTGGAATGCGGTGCTCTGCGATCAAATAGACACCGGACGCGAGCTCTTTGCGGATTAACCGTGCGACCGCCGGCTGTTCGACAATAAAGCGTCGGCTCGCCTCGATCGTGAGAACGATCCCGCGATAGAGCCGCATGCTCTCGAACTCGGAGCCCCAGCTCTTCATGATCATAACAACGTTCTGCGGGATCGTGCCCTGACTCATATCGGAAAGACGCGAGACCGCCTCGTCAAGCTCGACTCCCTCGTGAAGCGTCATAGCCAGACGCTCCTTCGCAAGCTCAAAACGCGGGTAGATATCATGCTTCGAGAGCCGAGCAAGCTTCGCGAGGAAGAACGCGTCTTCCGGCGCGACCTCTTGGGGGAGCGTGACCTCAAAGTTGGGCTGGATGATGATTGGCTTTGCCGCGAGAGCCTCGGTGGGGACGGGCGCCGGCAGTACGAAGTGGTCCGGCGCCTGCCAGAGAATCCCAAAAAGGATCATTGCCTGACGAATAACGGGTACGGATCCGTGGTCTGCTCCGAGCAGGCTGGCAAGGAGCCTGTCTACGCTGCCAACTGAAATAGCGGCTTCCTGTGGCAGTGCCGTCCACACCGCCTCGATTGCCTCTGCCCGAAGGCGAACGTCGCGGTTATCCAAGCCGCGACTGCCATGCGCGCTCGCCGCGGCCCCACCCGCTACGCTGCCCTCCGCGCTTGCCTCCGCTGCGATAGTCGCGCTCTGCGCCGCTGTGAGCATTCGCTCTGCGGCGGAAACCCAGCCCGATGCAATCAGTGCCACCCGGGCAGGGGCGCTCTCGCTCGCAAGCGCCTCCCATCTGTGGGCGGGGAAGCGGGTCTCGCTCTCGGATCCTACCAGGCCGAGTGCGTTGAGTCCCCGGTAGAGTTCGGCGGCGCGGGGATCGGCGTACTCGCTCGTACGGATCGACGGAGCAGCGAGATCCGGAAGCATCGACCTAATCCGGTTCAAGACCCGCTTTCGCATGTGACCGTCGGCACGAAGGAAGTCGGACTCGTCTATGCAAAATGAGAGGAACGATGCCAAGAGCGAGTCGCTGAGCCACGACTGCGGAGCGGGGATTTCATCGCTTGTTGCGGCGCGGCTCTCGAACAGGTACGCCGCGTCGAGCGCGCTTTCCTCGAGCATTGGCTTGAGGATCGGCGTGAGCCGCAGCGCGTTCTCGTCGCGGTAGATGAGGAGCCGGTCTTCGAGGTTCAGAAGATGGTGATGGAGCTCGAGGTAACTTCTGCGGCCCGCAAAGAAGTCGAAGAGCTCGTCGGCCTCGGGCTCTCCGAGGAGCCAGATTGCAGAGAGCACCTCTTTATCGTTACGGTCAAGAAGCTCACGGATGCGAGACTGCGTCTGCTCGCCGCGAAGCATCGACTCGACCTTTCCGATCAGGTCGTGCTTGTTGAATGGGGTCTTGATCGGGCCGAGGTAGTTTCGCACGAGCTCGAAGAACGCCTCATCCGGCAGCTTGAGCATCGCGCTTCTGAAGTCAGACATCGGCGTCCCATATTTCAATGTGGTACTTGTAGCCCTGCTCGGTAAGGAACTTCTGCCGGTTTGCCCCGAAGGTCTCTTCGGTGGTGTAGCGACTGATCACCGAGTAAAAATAGGAGTTTTTTTCCTTGGGACGCAAGATGCGTCCGAGACGCTGTGCCTCTTCCTGACGAGAACCGAAAGTTCCACTTACCTGGATCGCGACCGACGCGTCCGGGAGGTCAATCGCAAAGTTGGCCACCTTGCTTACCACGATGACTTGCACCTCTCCCCTGCGGAATGCGCCGTAGATTTGCTCGCGCTCGTTGTTGGGCGTTTTGCCGGTGATGATCGGCGCGTCGAGCTCCTTGGCGAGCATGTAGAGCTGGTCGAGATACTGACCAATCACCATGATCGAGTCCTCGCGGTGGTTCTCGATGATTTGCTTCGCGATTTCGAGCTTGCGCGGGTTCTCGCTCGCGATGCGAAACTTGCCGCGTTTGTCCGCCGTGGCGTAGTCGAGCTTGAGGCTCTCCGGCAGGTCAATTCTAATCTCGTAGCAGTTCGCCTCGGCTATCCAGCCCTTCTGCTCGAGCTCCTTCCAGGGCACGTCGTAGCGTTTTGGTCCCACGAGACTAAAGACGTCCGACTCGCGTCCGTCCTCCCGCACGAGCGTTGCGGTAAGACCGAGTCGTCGAACGGCCTGAATCTCCGCAGTTACGCGAAAGACTGGTGCCGGCAGAAGATGCACCTCATCGTAGACAATCAGGCCCCACTGTCGCTCTTTGAAGATCGAGAAGTGCGGAAAGTTCTCGTTCTTGTCCGGCCGCCATACGAGAATCTGATAGGTGGCAATTGTGACGGGTCGAATGACTTTGCGGTCGCCGCTATACTCGCCGATTTGCTCTTCGGTGAGTTCGGTCTTGTCGAGAAGCTCGTCGCGCCACTGGTGAACTGCGGCAACGTTGGTCGTCAAAATCAGCGTGTTGGCAGCGACGAGCTCCATCGTCTTCATACCCACGACCGTCTTGCCGGCCCCACAGGGCAGGACCACCGTGCCAAAGCCCGTGCCTGGCTTTCCGGTACCGTAGAATGCCTTGGCCGCTTCGTTTTGGTAGTCCCGAACCTCGAAGGCGGCGCCCGACAACATGGCCGTTCGCAGCTCTATCTGAAGCGGTTCTCCCTCGCGAAGCGGCGCCTCGTCCTGAACCGGGTACCCAACGTGAATGAGTTCCTGCTTCACCGTTCCGCGATCGTAGAGCTCTACGAGAAAGCCCGAGGCATCGTCCATCTCAATGGGCGTGAGCAGTTTGCTGACGCGCTTATTGTTCATGAGCTCCTGGCGCACGGCCGAGTCGGGTACGTCCAGAAAGAGTTGATTCTCGTGCGGTGTTTGTCTCAGCTTGAGTTTGCCAAAGCGAGAGATCGTATCGGTGATGAAAAACTCGACGTTATCGGGAACCGGGAAGCGACCAAACCGGTTGAGTCGCTCGAGAAGATCTGCAGCGGAAAAACCTGCACTCGCCGCGTTCCAGAGGCTCAACGGAGTGAGCCTATAGGTGTGCATGTGCTCGGGGCTCTTCTCGAGCTCTGCAAATGTAGATAGCTCGGCGCGAGCCTCTTCGAACCCAGGATCGTGTACGTCCACAAGCAGGGATGCATCGCTCTGTATAATAAGGGGAGTCCCGGAAGGTGCTGTCATGGAACAGCTAGAATATCCAATAGTGCCGATACAATCAACTCGAGGCGGAGCGGTTGCGAAGACCAGAGGAGTCGAGTTCTTCGAGCGCACCGATCGCGAGCCAGGCCATGAGCCCACCGCCCACGCGAAGCGCCTGCTCGTCGAGGTCAAACTCCGGCGTATGCACCTGATGGATAATGCCGCGGTTCTCGTTGCGTACTCCGAGATTGTAAAAGCATGCCGGACGTTCGAGTCCGAAGTAGGAAAAGTCTTCCGCCCACATTGCAGGCGGCAGATCCACGACGTGCTCCTTGCCGAGATACTCGACCGCGCGCCGTCGAGAGGCGCTTGTCAACGGTTCGTCGTTTACGAGCGGTGGGTAGCCACGGTCGATGCGAACCGTCGCGCGCGCTCCGAGCGCCTCGGCTTGCGCCTTTACGGCGCGTTCGATGCGCTCGAGCGCCGCGTCTCGCCACGCGGGGTCGATCGTGCGAAACGTTCCCTCAATCTCGACGGTGTTGGGGATGACGTTGGTCGCCCCGTCTGCGATAAACCGGCCGAAGGTGAGCACGCTCGGGACGATTGGGTTGGCGTTACGGCTCACGATTTGCTGTAGCGAGACAATGATGTTCGAGGCAACCGCGACGGGGTCGATGCCGAGGTGTGGCTTCGCCGCGTGCGCGCCCTTTCCCTCTATCGTGATGTAGACATCGTCTGCGCTCGCCATAAAGAGGCCGGGGCAAAAACCCACGGTGCCGACCTCGAGGTCGGGGTTCACGTGTTGGCCGAGCACCGCGTGAACGAGCGGCGATTCGAGCACACCGTCGCGAATCATCGCCTGCGCCCCGCCGGGGATACGCTCCTCGGCGGGTTGGAACATCAACTTCACCGTGCCAGGAAGCTCTTCTTGCACAGCATGCAACACCGAGGCGCAGAGCAGCAACGAGCTCGTGTGTCCGTCGTGGCCGCACGCATGCATGACGCCTGAGTTCGTGCTGCCGTAGCTTCGTCCCGGGACTTCCTGAATCGGTAGCGCGTCGATATCTGCCCGAAGGGCAATGGCCGGTCCTTCCTCGGCTCCGGTGATCGTAGCAACCACCCCGTTCCCGCCGACGCCGCGATCTATCTTCTCGATTCCGCGGGCCTCGAGTGCACTCGCTATATAGCGCGCAGTGTTCTCCTCCTCAAACGAGAGTTCCGGATTCTGGTGCAGGTGGCGTCTATTCTCCACCGCTTGCTCGAACCGCTGTGTGGCGAGCTCTTGTATGCGCGAGGCTGCGATCATGAAGAGAACGTAGCTGCACCACCTCGTTGAATCAAGCGGAATGACGTATACTCAAAATCGAATGTCAAACCCCATCAAAAGCTTCGTCATCGACACCAACGTCTTTATTCACAAGCCTGACTGCGTTTTGAGTTTTCGAGACAACGAGGTGGTTATCCCGCTCTGGGTACTCGAGGAGCTTGATAAGCTCAAGACCTACAGTGATGAGCGGGGGCGGAACGCGCGTCACGCGATTCGCTTCCTTGACGAGCTCGGAAAAAAGGGCAGCTTGAGTGAGGGTGTGAAGATGGAGAACGGATCGGTCCTCCGTGTCGTTCTTGCGCCCCACGCCGAGCTTCCCGGCGATCTGTTGAGCGACAAGGCCGATAACAAGATCATCCTAACCGCCTACGATCTGGCGAAACAGGGCAAGATGGTCTTCTTCGTCTCGAAGGACATTAACGCGCGCGTGAAGGCAACGGCCCTCGGCATTCGCGCAGTCGACTACGAGAAGCAAAAGGTAAACACCGATAAGCTCTACTCGGGGTTCACCGAACTTGACGCGACTGCAGACACCGTCGCGACACTCAAAAACGAAAAGACGTTGCCCTGGCTGGAGCCGTTGCCCCCGAATCACTTTTTAGTCCTGCACGATCGAGTTCACGACGAGGCGATTGTGGGTCGCTACATGGCGGAGAGCGAAGAGCTCTGGTACGTCGATCACCGTATGCCCTCAACGGCCGGTGTGCGGCCGCTGAACGATCAACAGCGAATGGCGCTCGATGTGCTCCTTGACGAATCGGTGAACCTTGTGACGCTGCTCGGGAAGGCCGGGACCGGAAAGACGCTCCTTGCGATTTCCGCGGGCCTCAAGATGACGCTCGAGGACAAGAAGTATAGCCGCGTGCTCGTAAGCCGCCCGGTGATTCCGATGGGCAAAGACATCGGGTTTTTGCCCGGTCAAAAGCACGAGAAACTCTCCCACTGGATGCAGCCGCTCTTTGACAATCTCGAGTACGTCATGAGTGTGTACAAGCGTCCGAACATCAAGAGCGCAGAGCAACTCATGAACAACAAGGTGATCGAACTCGAGGCGCTGAGCTACATTCGCGGCCGAAGCCTCCCCGGCCAGTTCATAATCATTGACGAGGCGCAGAACTTGAGCCCGCACGAGGTCAAAACCATTGTGAGCCGAGCCGGAGAAAACTCGAAGGTGGTGCTTACAGGCGACCCGTTTCAGATCGACAGTCCCTACCTCGACGCGAACTCAAACGGTCTGAGCTATTTGGTCGAGGCGTTCAAGGGGCAGCGCATCTTTGGTCACGTCTCGCTGCTCAAGTCGGAGCGCAGTCGCCTCGCCGAGCTTGCCGCCGAACTGCTCTGAAGCGCCTGTGAGCGAACACAATCCCCAAGGTTCGTGACACGACGGGAGCGCTACTCCCAAATCTCACGAAACGCGTTGAGGAAATCGCTTTCACGCTCCGCCTCCCGACCAACACCCTGCCAAATCGGCGCACGGCCACCGCCCTTACCTTCGATGGGAGCAAGCAGCTTCTCCCGATGAGCGTTGAAGTCGAAATCGACGCCCAGGCTCGCGCCGATGCTCCAGGCCATTCGTCTCGCAGACCCGTCTCCCTCTGGTTGGGTCGCACTCAGTGCCGCGACAACGCGCTCGGCGACGAGAAGCTTTTCCATTACGCTTCGAACAAAGGCAGCCTCGTAGGTTCCGAGGTTGGCAGCAATGACCAGGGGCCCCTCGGAGTCGGCAGCCCGTTCGCTCACGGCCTCGCGCACGAGACCCGCGGCAATGAGGCTTGCAATCTTCTCGTTGGCGCGTGCGAGTGCCGTGGTTAGCGATGCGACCTGCCCGCGGAGTTTCGCGACGCGGACCGGAATCTCTGCTGGTTTTGCGCTCAAGCCCGCTCCGAGCTCTGAGACAACATCGGCACAGAGGCGGTAGTGCGCGAGTGCACGATCGCCGATCGCGTAGAGAATGCGCGTGTTTCCGCGGATACTCTCGGTCCCGAGCGTCCTCACGAGCCGTACCTGGCCGGTCCGAGAGAGGTGAACTCCACCACAGGCGACGCAGTCCTGGTCTCCGATCTGTACAACCCGGATCGTTCCGCCGACCTTCGGAGGCCGTCGAAGCGGATAGTTGCCAATCTCTGCTTCCGGGACGAGCGTCGCGGTGATCGGTAGATCCGCCTCAATCACCGCGTTTACATGCGTCTCGACCTCGGCCAGGATCTCAGGCGCGATCTCCTCGGCATCGACCTCGATACTCGTATACTCTTCTCCCTGGTGCACGCTGAGGGTGGCAAGCCCTCGCGAGAAGAGAGCCGCCGAGAGGATGTGCTGGCCTGTGTGCTGTTGCTGATACTCGCGGCGGTGCGATCGGTCTACAACGCCCGTGATCGACGCATCGATATCAAACCCAGGCCGCTCAGCAAGCCGATGGTAGATCACACCGTCGCGCTTGCTCACGTCGGTTACCGCAATGCCCTCGAGCGTCCCGCGATCCGCCGGCTGTCCGCCGCCCTCAGGATAGAATGCGGTGCGGTCGAGTACGACCTCGCGCCCGTCCTTGCCTTCGATCCTCATCACCCGGGCGCGAAACTCCATCGGTGCAGGTTCTTCGTAGTAGAGCGCTTGCGTTGCTTGGTCAGACATCGGCCACCTTCCTCAATGAAAAAGAAGGTAACAGGCACAAACCCGGTTGAACACCGGAAGAAAGAAAGTATAAAATGGAGATGTGCGAGAGTTCACCACTTGTCGTCATTGCAACCGCTATATCTCGCCCGACTTCCGGTTTTGTCCCTATTGCGGAACGGAGCGGGTCCACGATTACCAGTTCAGGAACCTCCTAGACGAGCCGTTCGACCAAATGGAGCGCGAGGTCAAGGAGTACTCGGTGCGGATGCTCGAACGGTTCGAGAATCGGCTGGCGGGGATCGAGGGCGACCTCGAGGAGATGCTCGGTCGGCGCAAAGCGGTGCGGGGAGATTTGGCGAAATCGGGATAAGGCGTGAACCGTCGCTTCCGAGGTGACGAGATTCATGGTAGAGGCTGATTTGAAACGATATTGTAGCATTACTGTTGCATTGCTTGTCGCGCTCACGCTCTCTGCCGAAACCACCTTTGGCACGCTCGACCTCTCCGAGGACGATACCCTGCTTTTCGAGGCGGTAACCGAGGCACCCGGCACCGGAGCGTATGCCGCCCTCTTTGCAGCGGATCTTTCAGGCGTTCCCGCAACCTTTAGCGAAGCGGCTGTTGCCGGTGGCGACATATTAGACGATGCGCCGCTTACCCAACTCACCTACTATCCGGAGCTCATGAACTATCTGCCGGAACTCGGAACGGTGCAAATCCAGAATCGTTTTGGTGTCTTTCGCGGAGATGTAGAGACCGGAGCATTCGAGCCGGTAGCAGGCTCGCCGGGCTTCCTCCGGGGCTCACAAGTAGAGACAGGTCGATTAGTCCCCACCGTCTCGAGTCCCGACGGTCGCTATCTCACCGTGCTCGAACCGACGAGCGCGGCCTACGGACGGCTCATTCTCGCCCGGAGCGACGGAAGCACGACGCATGTAGTTGCCGAGCGTGTCGAGCTCTCTACCCAGGAGGTGCCCGCTCGCTGGTCGCCCGACTCACGCTTCTTTGTCTACGCTCGGGGCCAAGAGGTCTACTACTTTTCGATCGCCCAGTATGAGCGGGACCGACTGCTTACCGAGAGTTTTCGCCGGCTCGGTCCAGGCACGATCAACAACGTCCGTTGGGCCCCCGACGGCACGCTCTTTTACGTGTCTGGAACCCTCGTGTATCAGGTCGCGGGGTCGGAGTTCTTCACCCGCTCGCTCTACTCAGGCCTCCTGCAGGTAGGCACGATTCGGGGTAAGTTGCCGTTTGAGTTTGATGGGAACTTTGACAGCTTCTGGATTGCACCTACCGGCGAGAGTCTGCTCCTGAACAATGGCGGGCGCAATCTCTTTGCGCTCTTCCTGGACACCGACGACTTTGCCGACGAGGGCCAGATCCTCTCGCTTCCGGCTCTCTTCTTGCCGCGCAACACTCGTATCGAGCAGGTCGCCTGGAGTGACCTCGGGGACGTGACCATTCTCGCCGGCAACGTTACCAACGACACAGACGACTCTGAGATCTTTCGGCTTCGCGTGGTCCCGGGTGTTCGCGATCTCAGCTTCGAGCGGGTAGGGCAGATAGGCACCCGATCCGCGTTGCTCTCGCCCGATGAACGGACCCTTGCTCTGCTCTCAGAGACGGGCATTAGCTTCCGGAACGCAGCAACCTTTCAGGAACTCCGAAGCGTTGCAGTGAACAATCCACTGCATGCCGTTTGGGTCGATGACGATCGCCTACTCGTCGGCGGCGTCGCGAAGCTCGAGATAGTCTCGGTTTCAGGGGAGCGTTCCTTCCTGGCCCTTTCCCAAACCGACGATCACTCGGTCTCGGATCAGGGCGAGATTCTCGCCACCTCCGACGGCGAGAACTACCGCTTTGTTCGAACGATCAACGGCGGGTACTGGGAGCCCACCGAGCAGCCTCTCGAGAGCCGCAAAGAAGTCGCGGCTACCGACTTCCGTGTATTTCTCGAGACGCTGAACAGCGGCAGCTATCGCAACATCGTGATGGTCCGGCGATCCCGGGGCGTCGGCACGAGTCGCCTCTTTCCGCCGCCGGTGGCACGCTACGAGCCCCTGCCAATCGTGGACGAGCCGGTTGACCTCGACTACTTCACACATGGCTCGCGGACGCGTGAGCGCGAGGTCTCACTTGTCTTTAACGCTATCGATAGCGTTGAGGGCCTTACGGAAATCCTGATGACCCTGGCAGCCTACGATTTGCGTGCTACGTTCTTCGTAAATGGGGAGTTTATTCGTAGACACCCCGCGGCGCTATCGGAGATAGCGACGGCTGGACACGAGGTGGGCTCGCTCTTCTTTGCCTACTTCGATATGGCCGATCGTAGATTCGAAATCACGCGAGACTTCATTCTGGAGGGATTGAGCAGGAACGAGGATGAGTACTTCGCCGCGACGGGCCGTGAGCTCTCGCTCATTTGGCACGCGCCCTACTACTTCGTCAGCGACGATATCGTATCGTGGGGCCAAGAGGCGAACTACATCTACGTCGGACGTGATGTCGACAGCTTGGACTGGGTTCCTCGAATCACTCGGAACGGGCTCAACGAGCTGTACATGCCGAGCGCAGATCTCGTTGAACGCATTCTTGACGTAAAGCGTCCCGGTTCAATCGTTTCGATGGAGATCGGCGTAGCCCCGAGCGCATCGGGCGGGAGGGAGGATTACCTCTTCCAGCGCCTTGACGTGCTGATCAATGGGCTTCTGGCACAGGGCTACGAGGTGGTGCCCGTCTCTACTCTGTTGGAGAACGCGCGATGACTCAAGTTAAAATAAAAAGTTGACGAAAATCAGAAGGGAGTATTCATGTCGTATAGAGCCAGTTCAGTCAGCGCTTACAAAGAAACTTCGGTCCGAACAGCAAGTGGTGGCAAGATGATAATCATGCTGTACGACGAAGCAGTTCGTCAGATTGACCACGCCGCGCGGCTACTCGACTCCTCATCTCGCAAGTACGACGAGATCAGCAACTCGATTCTCAAGGCGCAGGATATCATCACCGAGCTTACCGTAAGCCTCGACTTCGAACAGGGCGGCGACATCGCTCCGTCACTCTACGGGCTCTACCGCTACTTCAACAAGCAACTGATGGAGGGCAACGTCCAAAAGGATAGCGCCCCGTTGAAAGAGGTTCGCCGCATGCTTGCCGAGTTGCGTGGCGCATGGGCGCAGATCGTAGAGCGAACTTCCGTTGAAGGTCGAGGGCAGGGCGGCTTTAATATTGCTGGATAGCGCCGTTCGCGCCGACAATTAAAAAAGAATGAGCATTACCAACGACGAACGAGAGGAGCGCATCGCGATCCTCCGCCGATTCAAGGCCACCGTAGAGCGGCAACGCGCTCGCTTTGCCGAGTATCTTCGCGTACTCGAAGCAGGAAGCGACAACGAGACGGCCGAGGAGCGGCTTGCCTTTCACATCGAGCTCGAGCAGCAAATCCTCGCAGAGATCGAGACCTTCGAACAAGTGGCGGGTCCACTCGAGGCGCTCTATCGAGCGAAGGATCCGACCGGCGCAGAACGCATTCCCAAGTTACGAGCCGCGCTCGAGCGAACGAAGCTCGAGGTGCTCGCTCGCGTGACCGCGAACCAGACACTCCTGCGAGTTCAGATCGCCGCAATCCGAGAACAGATCAGCGCGCTTCGGGCGTAGCGCCCGGCGAGACATCATCGACCTATCCTCATGTAGCCCCTTCCCACGTGTATCTTTTTCCACTAAACTGCATGGTATTCGCATAAATATGCGTATCTCATGGGGGTTTTATGAGCGCAGTCGAGCTATCGATACTCAACGTTCCAGATGAACTGCAGAAGGTTTTCGAGAAGACCGAGATAATCATTCCTGAAAGCCGAGCGCATTTGCTCGAGCTGGCGTTCTTCGATCCAGGCGCCGACGTGGTCGAGGTGGCCTACGACGTTCCGGGCAAAGGACGCGTCGTGGAGGCAACCGTTGAACGCTGCAGGAACGGGGCTGCTGTAAATTACGTCGAGCCGTACATGCGACGCCGCGATCCAGAGGCAATGGTGATCGCCGACGATCAGCCCACGGACAAGCGCCGTTACGCCGATCGATTCGGCACCTCTTTCGACAAGACGCGAACAGAGACCTTCGAGTGGCTTGCCGAGCAGGACCGTCTGATCGTCCTTCCATTCATGAGCGGCGACAAAAACGCCGGATGCCCGACGCTGCTCGTTGCACCCGAGAATGCAGGTTTCTTTGTTGCCGGCCTGGCAGACCTCCAGGGGTTTATCCCGAAGGACAAGGTGCCCGACGGCTTTACGCCTGAGGCCGTTATCTACCTCGCACCGCCGTTCCGGCATACTCACTTCGAGGGGCGACAGCTCGTCATTCACAATCGTCTACCCGGAATGCACGAGCTCTTTAGCTACAACCTCTACCCGGGGCCAAGCGCGAAGAAGGGCGTGTACGGTATCCTGCTCACCATTGGCGAGCGCGAAGGATGGACAACGCTACACAGCTCCGCGGTGCGCCTGATCACGCCCTACGACAACGAGTACGTAATCATGCACGAGGGTGCGAGCGGCGGGGGAAAGAGCGAGATGACCCAGGCGATGCACCGCGAGCCCGATGGTCGCATTCGCCTCGGTGAGAACACCGTTACCGGCGACCGCCTGTTTATCGAGCTCTTTGACACATGCGAGCTGCATCCTATCACCGACGACATGGCGCTCGCGCATCCGAGTCTTCAGAAGGGCTCGCGCCGGCTTGTGATTGAGGACGCGGAGGCCGGCTGGTTTCTCCGTGTCGACCACCTGACCGAGTATGGTACCGAGCCCTCGCTTGAGAAGCTCTGCATCAATCCTCCAGAGCCGCTCATCTTCCTCAACATCGATGGGAAGGCCGGCTCTACGGTTCTGCTCTGGGAGCATATTCAGGATGCGCCGGGCAAGCCGTGCCCCAACCCTCGAGTCATTATGCCGCGGCACTTTATCGAGAATACGGTCAATGAACCGGTGCATGTCGATGTTCGGAGCTTTGGTGTTCGCACCCCGCCGTGTACCCGAGAGACGCCCAACTACGGGATTCTCGGTATGCTACACGTGCTGCCGCCTGCGCTTGCCTGGCTCTGGCGACTCGTGGCGCCTCGCGGTCACTCAAATCCGAGCATCGTCACCGCCGAGGGTCTTACCAGTGAGGGGGTGGGGAGCTACTGGCCATTCGCTACAGGCACAATGGTCCGCCAGGCGAACCTGCTGCTTGAGCTGATCGAGCAGACTCCTGGAACGCGCTACGTGCTCATCCCGAACCAGTACATCGGTGCCTACAAGGTCGGTTTTACCGGAGAGTGGCTCGCCCGCGAGTGGATGGCACGCCGTGGTGGCTTGCGCTTCCGACCCGGCCAACTCGACGATTCGCGCTGTTCACTGCTCGGCTACAGCCTGCCCGGCCTGCGCGTAAACGGCCAGGAGATGCCCCACGGCTTCTTGCGGGTCCACGATCAGCCGGAAGTCGGGATCGAAGGATACGACAAGGGCGCGAAAATACTCTACGACTTCTTTCTAAAGGAACTCGAACAGTTCGAGACCCCGGACCTAAATCCGCTTGGTCAGAAGATCATCGAGCTTTGTAAACGAAACGCCTCGGTGCAAGAGTACTGGGATCTCATGCCGCAGTAACGCTCGCCGGCCGCGGTGCGACAACCCTGCCTGCTGCTAAACCCCCGGCCCGCGGTGCGACACCGCTGCCTGCTGCTAAAACCCCGGCCGCGGTGCCACACCGCTCCTTGCTGCTAAGCCCCCGGCCCGGCGTGTGGCACCGAGCCCAGGCCCGCCGCCCCTTCGCGCTCGTAAGCCAGGGCGCCGTCTACAATCGTCGCATCCACGCAGACGTCGCGAAGCTTCTCGGGCGCTACTGCGCGCGGGTCTGCCGAGAGCACGGCGAGATCCGCCACGTACCCCGGCGCGAGTTTGCCTTTGTAATCTTCCGCGAACTCCGCGTAAGCGCCGCCTGCGGTGTAGGCGTAGAGCGCCTCTTCTACCGAGATTGCCTCGCCACCCGGGCGGTTGACCGCGAGGTGGATTCCGAACATCGGGTCGATGGTGACTTCACCCGGGAAGTCTGAGCTAAACGAGAGGGGAACGCCCGCGTCAAGCAGTGACCGGAAGGGGTAGGCCCGCTTGGCGCGCGGTTCGCCGAGAAGGCGCTTGTCCTTCTCGGGTTCGGCGGCAGCGTGGGGTTGGGCGCAGACGAGCAGGCCGAGCTCTGCCATACGGTCGATATCGCTCGAGTGAATAAGCTGACCGTGCTCGATGCGGTGGCGCAAAGGTGCAAGCTCGTGACGCTTGGCCACGGCCGCAGCGGCTTGGACATACGCGGCGGTTGCTGCATCGCCAATCGAGTGGCTCGCGGTCTGGCGGCCGTCACGGGTCTTGGCCTCGAGGAAGCGTTCTATCGCCTCGGGGTCCATGCCCGAGCCCCGCGTGTCGGGCCGGTCTGCGTACGGCTCGGAGAGCCACGCGGTGTAGGTCGAGAAGGCTCCATCCAAAAAGAACTTCGAGAGTCCGCGACGGTGCCATCGACCCTCATACTCGTGGGCGTCAAACTCTGCCTCGAGATCGGGAAGGTCCCCTCGGCTCCAGCTTGTTACGCGAACGGTCAGGCGACGCTCTCGCGCAAGTTGGGCAATGGCCTCCAGGTGCCACGGGTACCAGGTGTTGTCGCCAACGCTCGTAATCCCTAGTCGAGCAAAGAGCCGCATTGCCGCCTCGAGGTGCGCCAGCGTTCGCTCGGGATTCTTGCTCTCGGACTCGAGCCATGCCTTGTATCCGGGAGCATACGCGGGCTCCCGAAGCGTCCCGATCAGTTCTCCCGCAGCGTCCTTGTTCGTGCCCCCGTAATCCCAGTCGGGCGTGTCCTTCGAAATGCCGACATGCGCTAGTCCCGCTGAGTTGAGCCACGCGCCGTGGCCGGAAAACTGGGTCAGGATCACCGGCCGATCACCAAATGCCTCGTCCAAATCTCGTAGGTGAGGATCGGGGCAGCTCTCGTAGTCCCACCCGTAGGCGGTGAGTAGTTCTCCCTCAGGCATTGCCGCTGCAGCCTCGCGCAGGCGCGCGAGAATCTCCGACTTCGAGAGCCCACTCAGCAGAACCCGCTGCTCCTGAGCGCCGGCGTGCACCATGTGCAGATGTGCGTCGTTGAACCCGGGAACGACCACCCGTCCCCCGAGGTCGATCTCAGTTGCCGCCGGAGCGGCTGCACGACACGCTGCGAGCGTGCCCACCGCCTTGATCTCGTTGCCGGTGACCAGGAGCGCCTCGGCTTCCGGTCGGCCAGACACCATGGTGAGAATCGTCCCATTTGTGAGTATGTAGGCATGCATCACGACTCAAGATACTCCGCGGGCCGTCGGTTCGAAAGCCCGCGGCGGAGCACAGGTGCCCTGGGCCGAGTCCCGTCCGGGCAGCGTCGTTATGTGATCACGAGTAGGTGTACACTCGCACCAGGATCCGCTTCTTCTCCGGCAGGCTCTGCGTAACTCGCAGGACAAGGTCTCCCGCCGGTGCGTCGAAGGTCTTTGCAACCCACGAGATTCCCGACCATATCGGAACGTCTGGAATTCGTCTAGTCTCCTCGATGGCCTCTCCATGTTTTTGAAGGTTAATCTGGAGTTGGTCATGGGCGATGCTTGCCGGCACGTCGCTTCCGGCTTCGCCGGAGCTGAACTGCCGTCCAAACCGGTAGGGCAACCCCTCTGCAACGCCGTATGCCTCGCGCTCGAGCGTCTGAGCGGAAGCGAAGACGCGCCGGCCCCGATCGAGTGAGATTGTCGCCTCGTACGATCCGGGTGCGACCTCACGGAAGCTGCAGGGAAGCAGCGACATTGAGCCCGGGAGCGGCGGATCGTTCGCGTTTCCCAACTCGTACGTTGTGGCCGCGTACGCCCCGGTGCCGATCAACGTCATCTGTTCCGGCCCTAACTGCACGCACAGGAGGTCGGGTTGAACCTGAACGACAGGAGGTTGCTCTCCGTCGTGAAAGAGTACGTGAGCGTCGTTGAGGTCTGTGAGTAGCAGACGACTCTCGACCGGTCGCTGGTGTGGGTTTACGAGATAGAGGAGCCCGCAATCGCCGCCTCCTGTGAGGTATCCGTGCCAGGGAGCCTGCCCCGGCTCACCGTCTCCCACGAAACTCGAGTTCAGGTTGCGACCGAATGCATCGAAGAAGAGGTCCTGAGCATCCTTCATAAACACGACATCGTCGTCGGTCAGCACCTCTGGGTTTCCGTAGAAGAACCCTCTTCTGCTGCACCGGGCCAATGTGGCGAGCCACGTGCGGCGGAAGCCTTCGCGTCCCCGATAACAGCAGGTGTTAGTGTCGCCGATGATGCAGGCGCTGTCCTCGATCCGGTGAAGCGGGTAGCCGTGTCGGTGGAGAGCCCAGACCTGCCGGTCGGAGTAGACGTCGATGTTGCGAACGAGCGATGTCTGAGGGATGTCGATCGGGTGCGGGTCCCCCGGGAACATGCCGTCTGCGACCTCGAGCCATGCAGGATCGACAGCGAGCGCAAGTGGTGAGCCCGCAACGGTACTCTGTTCGGTGCGAGCAAACCCGCAGTGAGTGATCACGTGGACGTCGGGGAACGCTGCGCGAAGCTTTCGAAGCATTTGCTTGAATCTCGCGATGCTCTGTCTCATCGTCTCTCGCACCGAACGCTCGGAATTGGCGGCGCTTGCCCCGAAGGCAGCGAAGTCGAACTTAAAGTGGCGCACACCCCACACCTCTGCGGCATGAAGCAGGGCAGCCTCGAAGTCATCTGCGAACGGACCATCCACAAGGCTAAACCCCGGCAGCTGCATTTCCTCCGCTCGTGAGTCATCCCAACTCTTGCAGGTCATTCGCTGGCCGTTGACCGGATACCAGAGTCCGAGCTTCATCCCCATCGACTTGGCCCGCTCGAAGACGCTGTCGGGACCATTTGGCCAGAGCGTTCGATCGAACTCCGTAAACGGTTCGGATTTCTCAAACCAGTAGCAGTCGATATGAAACACATCGAACTGATACCCCGGCTTCTGTCTCCAAGCCTCGATCCGATCGAGCGCTCGCTGCGCCAGCTCCTCGGTAAGGTCGACGGTGTCTCCGAGTTCATCATGAAAGCCCCAGGTCGAGTAGACGCTATATGGGACGTAATCTGGTTGTGTAAGCATGCATGGGCCTCTGGCTCGGATCGTACCCGGAAGTGACGGAAATGGCGAGACTGCCTTCGATTTCGACACTACCATCGTGGAATCCGTCGCTTTCGCGAATTCGGAAACCGGCCTACGATTCGAAGCATGCACACTCGCTGGCGCAGCCTCAAGACGCAGCTCAAACGGGAAGCATGGCTTCACGCCTTTGCTCTCACCGGTATCGTATTTCTCTTGATCTTCCGCTACGCGCCCATGGTGGGGGTGATTATCGCGTTTAAGGATTACGACTTCCTGGACGGTTTCCTGGGGTTCTTCACCAGTCCGTGGGTAGGCCTCAAACACTTTAGGGAGTTCGTCAATGACTTCCGTTTCTCGAATATTCTCACAAACACGCTGGCGATCAGCATCCTCAAGACGGTGTTCGCCTTCCCGATGCCGATCCTGTTTGCAATCGCGCTCAACGAGATCCGGTCTACCAGATTTAAACGGACCCTGCAGACCGTTAGCTACTTCCCACACTTCATTTCGTGGGTCGTCGTTTCGGGCCTCGCGTTCGCTCTCTTCTCGACGGAGTTCGGCGCAATCAACAACATCCTGCTGGGCTTGGGTCTTATCGAGCGCCCGTTGACCATACTCACCGACCCAGACGCCTTCTGGACACTCGCGGTCGTAACCGACATCTGGAAGAGTATGGGATGGTGGGCAATCATCTTTATCGCTGCGATAGCCGGCATCGATCCCAACCTTTACGAGGCCGCCGAAATCGACGGGGCAGGCCGCCTTGCACGCATTCGACACGTCACCCTTCCGGGTATTCGGGGGGCGATCGTTGTCGTGCTCGTCTTGAGTCTCGGCAACCTCCTCGGAGGTGGCGTCTCCGGGTCAAACTTTGAGCAGGCCTATCTTCTCGGGAATACGTTGAACAATGAGCGGTCCGAGATCATTCAAACGTTTGTTGTGAAAGTGGGTCTCCGCGATGGGAGATTTGACTTCGCGGCGGCGGTCGGCCTGATGCAAGCGTTTATATCGCTCATTCTGATTCTCACAAGTAACCGAGTCGCTAAGCGGGTCTCAGGGAGTGCACTGTTTTGATCAAGAAAAATCGCCGCCTCTCCGCAGAGGATGTCATCATTGATTCGCTCGTCTACCTGTTTTCCATCGTCGTCATCATCGCGACCGTTTATCCCTTCTTCTATGTGATCGTCATCTCCTTTAACGAGGGTATCGATACGGCGCGGGGTGGAATCTACTTCTGGCCGCGATCCTTCACCATCGAGAACTATCAGACTGTTTTCTCCGATGACGCCTGGGTCAATGCGTTCATTATCTCCGTGCTGCGCACCGTCATCGGGACTATCCTTGGTGTTGCTCTTACGAGCATCGTCGCGTATGCCCTGTCGCACGATACACTGCGGTTCCGGAAGCTCTACTTCCTCGCCTTGATTGTCTCCATGTACTTCGATGGCGGCATTATCCCTTACTACATCATCCTGCGATCGCTCGGACTCCTGAACACGTTCGCCGTCTACGTAGTTCCGCCGATGCTCAACGGATTCCTCGTGCTCGTCATGGTCGCGTTCTTTCGGGAGCTGCCGTCCTCGCTCGAGGAGTCTGCTCGAATCGACGGAGCGAACGATCTGCTGATCTTTGTCAGGCTTGTTGTTCCTCTTTCCAAGCCGGTCTTTGCCACCGTCTCGTTGTTTATCGGCGTCTTTCAGTGGAACTCCTGGCTCGATTCGGTCTTCTTTGTCCAACGCTCCGATCTCCGACCTCTCTCGTATCTCATGATGGAGATCATCAATCGGAGCCGGATCACATCGATGCTCTCGGAAATGGATGTCGCAATGGCTGCGACGGCCACGCAGGTCACGACGATCTCGATTCAAATGACAACAATCGTAGTGACCGTTGTGCCCATCGTGCTGGTCTATCCGTTCCTTCAGAAACACTTTGTCAAAGGCGTGCTCATAGGAGCCGTGAAGGGGTAGAACCCCATTTCAAATCAAGGAGGCGTGCATGAAAGCAAGCACGAATCGGTTTTTTGTATTGATTGTCCTGTTGGCTCTACTGGTGCCGATAGGGCAGGTTTGGGCCGGAGGCGCCCAAGAGTCGGGAGGTGCGGTCGCGGAGGCCAGCGAAGGTCCGATCGAGTTCGACCTCTTCGTCAACCATACGTGGTTCTGGACCGACGAGTGGAAGGGCGCGATCGCCGAGGAGATTACCAGTCGAACTGGTGTCACCATGGACGTTACCAAGGCAAATGATAATCAGCAGCTGCCGGTCATGATTGCCTCCGGAAACCTTCCCGACTTTGTCTACGCGAGCGGCGACATGGTCACTAGAATGTCTGACTCGCGAATCTCATACCCGTGGAACGAGCTCATTCCTGAGCACGCACCGGATTTCCCGCTCACGGAGATTGAGGTTGCCAACAACACGATGCCCGACGGGAACTTCTACACGTTGCTCAATGCATTTGCCACAGAGCAGGCGTGGCGTGAAAACGAGATAGCGCTGCCGAGTCCAGGAACCCACTCTCTGAGTTTCCGCGTGGATATCTGGGAAGAACTCGGACAGCCATCGATGACTACCCTCGAAGAGTATGAAGATGTTCTGATGAGTGTGAGGGACGAGTACCCTGATATGGTGCCTCTTGTTCTCGGATGGTCGGGAACGGCAATGTACGGATACTTCGCGGCACAGTTCGGCATGGACGTTGGAAGCAATCCAGTCTACGAGGACGATGGGCAGATCTATCATCGAATCCGTCATCCTGCACTTGTCGACACGCTTGTCTATCTCAATCGTCTTGTGCGCAATGGTCTTCTCGTACCCGAGAACTTCACCTACCAGCATGAGCAATTCTTGCAGCAGGTGAACAGTGGCCGAGCATTCTCCTTTACGCGATCTGCATGGCAGGCGGATGAAGCAAACACAGCATATCAGCAGGCGCAGCTACCGTTCAGCGCTCGAGTTCTCCCGAACGAACTCAGTGCCGACGCAGTGCTCGTGAACGATGGCATAGGTTGGTCGGGTACTTTCATCACGAGAAGCAACGACGACCCGGCACGCGCAATTCAGTTTATGAGCTTTATGCGTAGCGAGGAAGGCCGACGACTCTCCGTCTGGGGTGTAGAAGGTGTCCACTGGAACGAGGGACCGGACGGTCGACCGGTGTTTACCGACGTCTACTACGACGCGCAGGAAGCGGGGACCTTTTACGACGAGATCCTCGGTGGTGTCTGGACTTTCGGTATGTCCGCGCTTGAAGAGGCAATCCAGAGCTACGATCCGGAGAATCGGTCCTACGTGACCGAGCGCCTCGTAAGCGCGAAGGAAATCACGATCTATCGACCGGAGCTCTACTTCACGGTGCCTCGGACCGACAGCGAGGAACGAAACATCCTGACGAGGATACAGGAGCTATCGACCAACGAAGAGGTCCGGATCATCATTTCCGCGGAAAGCGAGGAAGAGGTGCGAACCATGTACGAGTCCATGATCGACCGAGCCGAGTCAATCGGCCTTGGGCAACTCGAAGAGTGGATGAATGACGAGTACGCGTCTGTTCAAGACCGCTACGAATAAAATATTTCTTATGGCCACGGCGGACGCCGTGGCCTCTATATTCCTCTAACCAAGTTGATATCCCACTCCCTAGCAACCGAAAGAGGTTGCTCGTGGCTCGTGTATGTGGCGAAGTCGTCATAGGCGAGCGAGTGGATCGTTGAGGCGATCAGGCCCGCATTGGTGGTGTAGTAACACTTCGAGCGGGAGGTCTGGTCATCGAAAATTGATCGTGTCGACTCGTAGAGCTGTACGCCTTGCGAGTCGGTTAGTTCGGCACTACGAAGTTGCTTGAGCCGAGCGATCGCCTGCTCGCCCTCTCCGAGTCGGGCAGAGCAGAGCGCGAGCGACGGAAGCGTCCAGCCATCGTACTGATTGCCCCCTCGACAGAGCTCCTCCTGAATCTCGTACGCTCGTCGGGTTGCCGCCCCGGTCTCGTCCCACCAGCGTTCGCTCAACGGCAGTGAGAAGAGTGGGTCGAGCTGGATCGGATGCTTCTGGGTCCCCGGCTTGAGATGCGTCGTTTCGGATTCTGAGGTTGCATAGGCACCATGGGTATGATCGAGCAGCCGCGCAAACGCGAGCCCCTGTGCGAGGATACGCTGCCACTGTTCGATCTCGCGATCATCGATGCCGAGGGACCTGGCCGTCCGCACCGCGCGCTCGAGGGTAGAGGCGGCCGCAAAGAGGCTACAGAGGTAATTGCGACGGTTTGGCTCGTCGAATTCGTTTTGCCCCATGGACGGGCGGACATCGATGCTAAACGAGCCGTTTGCCTCTTCGACTGCCACTGAAGCAAAGAACCTCGCGGAGCCACGAAGTACCGGCCAGGCTACGTGCTCACTCCAATGAGGATCGCCGAGTAGTTGAGCCACTTCGTAGGCCATCTGCGCGGGGTAGGCGGCATTGTGGATCTCATGCTGGAACCAGTTAGGGGTCCCTGGCGGTACACCCTCGAGAAGCTTTCCGACGCAACCAATTGGATGCTCCCACGCCCAAAGCGTTCCCGAAGCGTTGTAGATGCGTTGCGTGAACTCGCGCGTGAAGTCGATGCACTCGGAGTAGAACTCCACCCACGATTTCACGACATCAGTATGACCTAAGCGCAGCAGCGCCGGACTCACATACGAGAGGTCCTGGGGGAAGTTGAACTGCCATCCGTTTCCGGACCAGCCCATCGCCGGTGCCGGGCAACGTCGGTCAGGTCCAAAGCTCGAAAGGATCCAGAAGATTGAACGTGACCAGTGCGACTGCAACTCTCGGTCGTCGGTCAAGACAAAATGCGAGCCCCATCGCTTCGACCACGCTTGCGCCGCATCGTCGAAGAACTCGCTCATCGATGTGAACCGCGCATATCCGCCACGAAGTTCGTCTTCCCTCCGCCCACTTCCGAGCGCGAGAATCACCCCAACCTTCGGGCCCCGGCCACGGAGGGGGACCCGTATCTCCGGTCCCGTCTCATCTTCTCGCTTGCTTCGAAACACTCGAGCGGCCACCAGTGAGTCGGCCGTTCCGGCGACTACCTCGAGACCGAGCGCCGTTCGTCGGGCGTTGCTTCGAAGCAACTCCCCGTACGAGGTGCGCACGTCTACTTCTGGTGCGATCACGAGATCCGGCATGTTTCCGCGGATCTCAGAGAACTCGAGCGCGAGGAGATCCGGCGCCTCCGGATGAAACGAACAACGCAACGTGTAGGCGCACTCCTCTTCTGCGTACTCGGTCACG
Source organism: Spirochaetota bacterium (assembly GCA_048624115.1). Classification (GTDB taxonomy): domain Bacteria; phylum Spirochaetota; class Spirochaetia; order DSM-27196; family SLST01; genus SLST01. The sequence goes on along the minus strand of JBMCTC010000001.1, from coordinate 1,541 downwards.
AGCGTTCCCTCCGGTAGCGCGAGACGCTGCCGATACTCAGTTGGCTGCGGGAGCTCGCGTGAGAAGAGGATTCTGCAGAGCGGAAGATGGAAGTCGATTCCCAAGCTACCGTGGTGCCAGTGGTCGGCGTGCATGAGCGTCGTAACCCCGTAGGACTCGCCCTGCGTATGTTGCTCGTTCATGACTCCGAACCGGTTGAACGATGCTCCGCATCGGCCGCTTCCGAGATAGAGGTTCACCCAGTCGCTCCTGCTCCAGTCTTCGAGGGTGCGCGTTATGTCACCGGCTTGAATCGCATCTCGATGGTTACTTGCTATCATAGGTATCTCCTGCTGCTGCTCGCGCACGATATCCGCTTGGGGTCAGGCCTGTGTATCTCTTGAACTGACGGTAGAATTGTCGAGGTGAGGTAAACCCCACGTGATGGGCGACTTGCGCGACAGTCAGCTCCCGGACTTCGCCCAGCAACTGCGTCGCGAGATTCATCCTGAGTTCGGCCGTGTATGCTGCGAATGATTTCCCGGTATGCTTCTTGAGCACCGACGAGACGTACCCAGGCGATAGGCTCAACTGCTCGGCTATGCCTTGGAGGTAGAGTCCTTGTGGCGGCGCCATCTGAACTGCCGCGATGACTCGCTTTTCGGAGTCTCCCTCGTTCGTCACCCGCTGCCGCAGCGCCTCTACCGTCGCTGTGACCTCCGCCACGACTGCCGCTCGCGTGCGCGCACTGAGAAGTGCGCGGTCCGGATTTGCGGTGAGACTGCTGACCTTGGCCCCGGCCGCGATCCTGACTCGCGTGGCGAGTTGCCGGGCGAGTTCTCGAACGGCCTGCGCGCGGGCGACGGGCTGCTCGTCTTCCAACGCGACGATTCGTTGGATTGCTGCGGCGATCGAGCCCGGGGTCATTAAGTCGAGCTCGCGAATGTATCTGCCTGCTTCCGCGCTGCCGGATCGCGGAAGCAGATCGCTGTCTTCCCTCCATTGCACGAACGTCCTGCGTGCAATCACCGACGCGAGAAACGCCGTGTACGCTCGATCCGGATCGTTGAGCGCCACGCCCGTTGTGTAGCTCCCCATGGCATCCTTCCACCGAGGCCCCTGCTGCTCGGCGGGCGCCCCAGTGTAGGGGATGAGGGCTGCAACTGCGTCCACAGTCGGAACTCGAGCGACAACGACCTGGTTGTCACTGATTCCGGACAATGACATCTCTTGGCGGCAGAGGTGCCGTAGAGCAGTTTCGCCTTTAGCTTCGGTTACGATCACGATCGATCTGTGCGTGTTGTCCGCGGGCACCATCGACCGCGGGGCACGCCGTTCCGGCGAGTGAGTCCCAAATGGCATAGCGGGGCCGAGGAGGCGCTCGGGTTCAGACCCTTCCGCATCTGCGAGGCGCTCGGATACCTTCGCGAGCGTCGACGCGAGCTCGGCCTTGTCGACCGGTTTCAAGAGGAACTCGATCGCTCCCTGCCGAAGCGCCTCTCGAGCAAATGCAAACTCTTCGTAACCGGTGACGATAACAACATTCGAGATACGCGAGGCGG